>NZ_JAUBRJ010000057.1:27580-52826 GCF_036701805.1 Microcoleus sp. N3A4 | reverse complement strand
GTCAACAGTCAACAGTCAACAGTCAACAGTCAACAGTCAACAGTCAACAGTCAACAGTCAACAGTCAACAGTCAACAGCGAACATTTAACTCCCTAAGAACCAGCATTTTCCAATTCTTCCCGCAGCATTTCCCGGTAGACTTTCGGCAAACTAGAACTCATAGAATTGTTCTCAATTCCATATCCCAAACTCGTCCAAGTTCCCGAAAGCATCCGCAATACCTCAGTTAATCTTTCCTGCCGCAGCATCTCAGGAATATCAGCTTTCCAAAACTTGCGATCGCTCAACCAAGCATAAACCACTGCATCCTGATCTTCTGGTTGAAAACTGTAATCTTCCCAGAATAAAAAATTAGCAGGACGGGCGTGATAGCGCTTAGCCTTATCCTTCCAAGTTGTAGTCAGAAATTGATACCTGCCCGCGGCCGTAGTACATTTGCCCCGATTCGGGCCATTAACAATCTTCACGCACCAGTCAGGATGGCGGCTCAAATCTAATACGTATTTGCCACCGTAAACAACGTGATAAGGCCGAGAAACATTCGACTCGCTAGCAGAAATAGTTCGCATCAGGGCACGAATGTAAGGATCGCCCGTTTTCATCGCCAGCGGCGGAGATTGTCTCCCCTCACTCGCCGACTGTGACAACTGCTGATTTCCCCGCAAATTGGCAACAAAAAAAACACCGCCGCCAATCACAGCGCCGATTAAAAGTAGAAATCCGAGGATTTGAATTTCCGATTGCCTCAGCAAACCCCTTTTTCGATGGCTCAATTTCTTAGATTCCAGCAAAGTCATTTCTATTTCCGCAATTTCGGCTAATTTTCGAGCCGCCCGCATCCGGCGCACCCGAAAATCGTATTGATATAGCGGCGCCGCTAACAGCGTTAAACTCGATAAAACCCCCGCCAATTTGATGAGCCAGAAATCGAATTCACCGGCGATCGCCACATTTGTTAGAGTAGATATTCCTGTTAGCAACTGAGCCGGATCGATCGATCGCGCTGGCCAATAAAAAATCGCAAGTTGCACCAACAGCGACAGATTGAATGCAAAAAAAAGCACTACTAAAGCATTCAAGCCTTCTCGCAAGTGCGATCGAATACCAGTATGCCGGCGCTTGAACTTGCGCGCAACGCGAAAGCGGCCCGGCAGCATAATTAGTAAGGGATTTAAGATTTTGACAGCGAACAAGTGAAAAACAAAAAACAAAGGCAACTGAATCAGCCAAGCCGCCAGCAGTAGAGTCAGAAAGCCGATATCGTCGCTGACAAAAGGAATGCCCCTGCGAAGGACAAAACTAAAACTCTGAGCGAGAGCAAATGCCCTTAACCACGAAATCGGATAGGGGAACCAAGCTGGCCACTTGAGAGTTTTCATGCTGGGAGAGGGAAATTTCAACTGCGAATCGTAAAACTATTAAGATTTTGCCAGATTTGGCGATCGGAAAATTGGTGTAGGGTGCGTCAGCCCAAATCTTTGACCCAAATCACATCTTGCACCATTCTCGATCGGCCTTTTTTGGGCGGGCAGGATGCCCACCCCACAAGAAAATGCACTTTTTGTGGAACAGGCCGGAAAGCCTGTTGTTGACAATGGTGCAACATCTCAGACCCAAATCAAATGGTTTTTTGTCTGACCGAAAGCATCCAGGATACAAGCCCCCGGATTCATCCGTCCAGAAATAAAAAACCTGTATCCGATAAAGGAGCCCCCGAATTTATCGGTGGGGTCAATGCTTCAATCTAAAATCTAAAATCTAAAATCTAAAATCGATTGACGCACCGAACCCAAGCCAGCCTAATTCAATCAAATCACACTGGCAAACAACTCCTCAAAACTCTTTTGGGGAGCCTCCGACTTCGCCACAATTTCCACAACCTTGTTGCGAGAAGCCGGCTGAAACAGCGCCTCCACGCACACTTGGGCTACCTTAGCGCGCGGAATGCCCCCGCCAGACAGTTTGTCCGCAGCAACCATGACGATCGCATCTGAATTATCCTCATTTTTGAGACCGCCCGGACGGACGATCGTATAAGTCAAGCCGCTTTTTTGCAAATACTCCTCGGCTTGCTTCTTCCAAACCAGAATCAGCCAGAACAAATTCAGCGGGTTGAAAAAATTAGAGACGCCCAGAGAAGTCACGAGCACAAAATGCTCTATTCCCTTAGCCCTGGCTGCATCCACCAAATTTTTAGTACCTTCAAAATCCACCTTGTAAGGCGCTGTAGGGTCAAAACCAGGGGCCGCCCCTGTCGCGCACAGCAACACCGTACTATCGCCGATGGCATCGCCCAGAGAAGTCGCATTTAATACATCCCCAGTCACTAGCTCAGCCTCCGGTGGTAAAATCTGCCTAGCTGTCTCTAGATTTCGCACTAAAGCGCGCACGGGAATGCCTCGCTTGACTAACTCTGCGACAATTCGGCGGCCAGTCTGGCCTGTGGCTCCTGCTACAAATGCTTTCATAAATCAAGTTATGCTGAACAAGGGTAAGTTTTGTTACTATCGACTTCTAAATTGTAGGGAGGAAACTCTCTTAACACATCCCCAACTAGATGGATCGGCGCGTACTACAGGAGAGCATAGGATGAAGCAGGATTCCGCTGAATATCAAACTTTTGAAACTTCTGACCAAAATTACTACCCAGATGTGAGTTTCCGACAGCCCGAAAGTGGCAGTGCGGATGCAGCAGAGGAAGTTGAGCCGATTTGGTTTCACGCGCATTTTGAAGACAGCATGGAGATGTACGCGGATGCTGAGACGGTGGCGAAGCATTTGAACAACCACAAGAGTTGGTTTTGCCAGTGCGCTTGGCCGATGAAGGCCCAGCCGATCGGCGAAAACGGCTACGATTTATTAATCGGGCGTTTTGGGGCTTTCGGCTACCGCGTTGAAGCGAGAATTGGTTTAGAGTTGCTGCCGCCTGACGCTGAAGGCTGCTATTTGATTAAGACTGTTCCGATTCCGAATTATACCTCGCCCGGGTATGAAGTGGATTTTCGATCGGCGATGAAGCTGGTGGAAATACCGTCTCAGGAGTTTGCCGCCGATTGGCCGAGTTCGGAACGTGCTAAGCTGCCGCCTGCGATTACCAGTGCTACGTGGAAGCTGGATTTGGCTGTGGGAGTTTGCTTTCCCAAGTTTATTCGATCGATGTCTCAACCTTTAATTGAAAAAACCGGCGATGCGCTTTTGGAAAAAATTATTAAACAAGTTAACCGCCGCTTGACTTATAAAACTCAGCTTCTTTTTCATGAAAGTTTGGGCATTCCTTTTCCGAAAAATCCTAAGAAACATTAACCAGACTTGCGCCCTAACTCACATTTGTAGGGTGCGCTGGGCGCACCTTACCCCTTGAAGTAATTCCTTAGACCTAGATAGCAACTTGGGTCAACTTTAATTTTAGGGTTTAACTAGGTGTAACTCTACAAAGGGAGCCTCCACCCTCCCGAAGTCAACCATTTATAATAACATTTGTTCAATTGCTTGACCGGAATAAATAATTTTACTTCTAGGATAAATTTTTTTTGATAGCTGAATCTAAATTGATATCTATCTGGTTTTAGTGCTCCTGAAACCCAAACACTACCATCTCCAAAATCTATGGTTAGCTCTGCCTGATTCCCATTGCGCCAAAAGAGGATAGTATAGGGAAAAAAGGTCACACTTTCTCCTGGCAGGGATCAAAGAAAATCCGATTCCGATGGTAATATGAGTATATTGGTGTTTCTACCCCACTCTCTGATTTTGCCATCCGGTTCCCGAAGTTCTGGAATTAATGTTGTATATCCACTCTCTGTAAAGAGGGATCGGAGTACCGTTGGTAATTTTCATCCCTAACTCTACAGAGGTATAACCATCCGAGTTAGATTTTTTTACGGGAACACTCAACACACGGTTGGGTACAATTGTTTCAAATCGGATGCCATCAACTTCGACAGCATTGTGATTAAAAGATTCTCTTTCTGTCATGATTTTGCTTCCTTATTACCTCACGATCGAGCAATGTAGCCGATGCAGTCGAAAAGCCGTTCCGATCGCCCTCCGAAACCAGCAAGTGTCTCAGATCACAAGGCCGATCGATCGCCCTCACTGCCAAAAAACCTAAAATTATGTCAAATTAAGTAAAAGGCGATCGAATAAGTCTTGCCATATCCGTAGAAAGTTATGACAACAAAACTAAGAGCTACAGACACAAAAAAAATGGAGATAGACTGGCAGCAGTTGAGGGCAAACCAAGAACTAATTCTCAATCAAGTAGACAATGCGATCGCTCTGTTCGACTCGTCTGACTGCTTAGTTTTGTTTAACAAAAAATTGGCCGGAATCTGGGGACTGTCCCCAGAATGGCTCGCAACAAAGCCCAAGTGCGATGTGCTGTTTGCCGAAATTGTCGATCGGGGTTACTTGTCCGTTCAGCAGTGGCAACAGTTTCAGCAAGCACTGAAAAAATCTCAAGATGAAAGTTTATCATTTTATTTCGAGCAATCCAATGCGGTTTGTTTGGAGGTGTGCGCCACAATTACCAACAGCGGCGGACGGCTGTTTACCTTTCGAGACGTTACGGTATACCAAAAGTCCCAAGCTAGCTTGAACGCAGAAGTCCGGCGGCTGACATTTCTGTTAGGTTTAACTGAACGGCTTCAAGACTCTCACAGTTTGCAAGAAATAGGTCAGTTTGCCCTCACCTATCTGGTAGGGGCAATGAATGCAGCTTTCGGAGATGTCAAGGTGATTAGCGGCAAAGGAAACGACCGGCAAGCGACGGCGATTTACAACCAAGTTTCTAGTCAATTTCTGGCTGCTTACGGGGAACCAGTCGCCGCAGAAATGCAAGAATTGCTCGACAAAGGTATTCCCTACGGCACCGGTTTGCTGTGGGAAGTGGTGAAAACCGGTAAACCTTTGTTCGTCGAGGATTATGCCCAACATCCCAATGCCGTGCCGGAATTTCGGCATCCGGGAATCGGACAACTGGGCATTTTTCCGATCTCAGCTACCAACGGCACGATTATCGGCGTACTGACGCTGGAGTCGCGCAACGTCAAAAAACTGCAAACTGCCCTCCACCAAGAAGTTCTGGAGGCTGCTTGCCGGACTATGGGGGCGGCGATCGAGCGGACTCAGACACAAGAAAATCTGCGCCAAGTTAACAAACAATTAGAGTATTCTTCTCAGTTGAAATCCGAGTTTTTAGCCTCGATGTCTCACGAATTGCGGACGCCTCTCAACAGCATTCTCGGCTTTTCTGACTTGCTGCTGCGGCAATTTGCCGGACACTTGAACGATAAACAAATCAACTATGTAGAACTGATCGAAAAAAGCGGCCAGCACTTGTTGCAGCTAATCAACGATATTCTGGATCTTTCTAAAATTGAAGCTGGGAAAGTAGAACTAAATTTACAGCCGGTTCGCGTTCACGAACTCGCGACAGACTGTCTGAAAATGATGCAGCCGCGGGCAGACAAAAAACGGATCGGTTTATCTTTAGAACTCGACTCCCGCATTACTAAAGTTTGGCTCGACGAACGGCGAGTGCGACAAATTGCGATTAATTTACTTTCCAATGCCATCAAATTTACCCCAGAGCAAGGACAAGTTAAACTCAGCGGGCGTCTGGCCTATGGCAGCGAAATTAACGGCGACTACCGGCCGGATTGTTCTCCTGTAAATGCCAGCACTCCTTATTTTTGTTTTGAGGTGAAAGACTCCGGCATCGGCATTCCTCAAGACCGCTGGCACTTGCTATTTCGACCTTTTCAACAGGTGGATTCTTCCCTGACCAGGCGCCACGAAGGTACAGGTTTGGGTTTGGCTTTGACTAAGCGTTTGGCGGAATTGCACGGGGGGACTGTTTCTTTTCAATCTGTTTGCGATCGGGGGAGTGTTTTCCGCGTTTGGCTGCCTTTGACGGAGATGCGTCAAGAGTTCGGAACCTTTGCTTCTTGTGCCTTGGATTCCAAGTTAGTTCATGCTTCTGCGATTGCTTTACCAATTGGCTGCAAGCGGATTTTGGTTGTCGAAGACCAGCCTTTTAACCAAATGTTAATTTCTGAGGTGATGGAATTGGAGGGGTACGAGGTAGAGATACTCGCCAATGGTTCGGCGATGCTCGATCGTATTCTCGCGGCCTCTACTGCCCCGCAGTTGCTGCCGAATTTGATTTTGATGGACATTCAGTTGCCGGATGTTGACGGCTTTGAGTTGATGCGCCGAGTTAAAGCAGATCCTGTCTGGGACTCGGTACCGATGATTGCGGTGACGGCGATGGCGATGCCTGGTGACCGCGATCGATGTTTGGAAGCAGGCGCTTCTGGTTATTTGAGCAAGCCGCTGGATCTGAATTTGACGATCGCTACTATCCGTTCTTTTCTCACTTAAACAGCATTTACCAAACAAAATGATTCAATCCATACCGCAAATTGTCATCAGATTAGTTTGGCGAGGGTGGGGGCGATCGTTTTCAAGTAAACTAAGCCATGATGCGTTTATAATCGAGTAGTGGAAGTTCAACCAAGACAAATTCAGAACTATCTAACAGTAGACGGAAGAAGCCCTTTTGCAGAATGGCTAGATGCTTTGCGAGATCGGCGAGCTATAGATAAAATTGAAAAGAGGCTGAGGCGCGTCGAGTCAGGGAATTTGGGCGACTCTCGCTTTGTTGGAGAAGGAGTCTGCGAGCTGAGAATTAACTATGGGCCAGGATATCGCGTTTATTTTGGACAAATCGGGTCAACAATAGTTCTCCTTCTCTGTGGTGGAGATAAAAGTACCCAAGAACAAGACATTGAAAAAGCTAAAGAATATTGGAGAGATTATGGAAGTCAAAGCACCGAGGAGTAGCAGTTACCGAGAATATCTGATGTCATCTCTAAAAGAACCCGAAAGAGCTGCTGGCTACATTGAAACTTTTTTGGAATTAGAAGAAGGTGACGAACCAGAATATTTATCATCTGTGTTGAAAGATGTAATTGAGGCGCACGCGCAAATAAATCCTGTTTTGGAAGAAGTAAAGTCGCGCTACGAAAAACTAGATCGAATGCTTTCAGAAACTAAGGGTGCTGAAATTTATGCTTTGGTTGAGTTGCTGGATGCACTGGGGTATCGGATTGCGATCGCTCCCAAGTAGATTAGTTTGATGATTGTATGGTGAGTTTCGATCTAAATATTTACAGTAGCTTGCTCTCTCAATATCAGCCTCGAATTATCAAAACCGAAGAGGAAAACGAGAGATTTTTGGAGATTGTTGAAGAATTACTCTCTCGTCCAAATCTGACTCCCGAAGAAGATGCGCTGTTGGAACTGCTGGTAAAACTGATTGAGGATTTTGAATAACGGCACTATCAACTTAATACATCAACGCCCAAGTCAAGGTTGCTGCATTTGATGGATGCTGGGAGTCTAGAAGCAGAGGATTTAGTAGAAATTATCGGTTCGAGTGAGGCGGTAGTTGAGGTAATTAACGATCGGCTAGAAATCAGCAAGAAACAAGCTGAGGCTTTGGGGAGGTTTTTTCACGTCGATCCGGGGTTGTTTTTGTTCAATTAAGCGATCGCACTCTGTAATGTCTCGGAGGGCGATCGCATCCAAGATTGATTTGGCGAGGGTGGGGGCGATCGCACCTGGGCCGCTGCTTGGATAGTTGCAAAGCGATCGCACTCACTCCTCAAAATAATCATCGCCAAGTAATTCCAACAACTCATCCTAAGAACAGCCAAACGTTTACTTAATGCGACTAACTGAATCTATGTCTATCTTTGCCATTGGCTGCATTGCATAACGGCGAACAGTAGTGTATGTAGCACCAGAACGCAGGGTCAATTCGTTGAGGCTCCAGTTTCGCTGCTGGCAAAGCTCTTTGACTCGGACTTTGAATTTCACTTTGTACATATTAATCCATTTATTAGCATTTTTATATGAAAGCTATAATCCTAGCAATTAAGCGTTAGCGATTACACGCTAGCGCTATATCGCTAACGATCTTGACAGATATTTATCGAGTTAAATACGATTAATTTGTTCAGCGAAAAGCTACAACTTTTTCTGAAACAAAACTGTCAAAAGCCAGCGCCTCTACCTACCAAGTGTCCGCGCTGGCTCTGGCTCCCTTATGCAATGGAGATAAAACCATTATGACTTACAAAGAGTGCCTCAAGCCTTGGGCGGTTGCTCGTTTGCTGCCCAATCTGCAATGGGCGATTATCGGGCGATACCGCAATCGATCGGACGCTGACGGACATCTTCAGTTGTGTCGCCAACGAGTCCCCGATATCCGATTGAAAGTTGTGTTTGCTTTGCCCGATCGCACTGATTTGAAACCTCATGGTCGATAACCGATCGTAGAAATCGGTTTTTTAGGCAGAACTTACGCCAGGGCCGACAAAGAAACCGGGTTTTTTACCTAATCTGCGGACTACAGCAGAGGATTTGCGTAAAAAAACCCGGTTTCTGACCGCCCGTGCGTCCAGGACTATTAAGGAAAAAGAAAACAGCCCTACGTGAGGCTGTCTTCGATCGCACTATTGTATTTGCCACTGCTGAGCCTCCTACTTTTCCAACTGCCACTAATACTGGGTTCACTGCCACAGAGGTGTAATTTATTACATTTTATGACGCGAAACGCTAAACTCAATAGTAGAGAAATTTTAGATTGAATGTAAAATCAACTTCTATTAAGCTAACTCAACTATTACGGCGATCGGGGGCATCTCTTTTCAGGAACGAGGGGAAAGGGTCAAGAATACAGCACAATCAGTTCTGGACGCTATTAGACTAAGGAAATCGGGTTTTTTACCCCGATTAAAAGTCTGGATGCAGTATTTTCAGAAAAAATCCGATTTCTAGGCGATCGTGCGTCAATCCTAGCTAAATACCTAAATCCTTTGTCCTTGCCGATCGGTGACCAAACTTTACCTATCATATTCCATGTCAAACAAGTCGCCCTGCATCATGTTGGTTGATGACGAGCCAGCTAATCTGATTTTACTGGAAGAGTTATTGCGCCTGGAAGGATACGCCACAGTATCGGCGCAATCTGGCGATGAAGCGCTCTCCCTCGCCCGCGCATCTCGACCAGATTTAATTTTACTGGATATTATGATGCCCGAGATGGACGGTTTTGATGTGTGCGATCGCCTGCGGAAGGATACGGCATTGCAAACTGTACCGGTGATTTTTTTGACTGCCCTCGACGACGATACCTCTCGCCTCCGAGGGTTAGAAATGATGGCCGATGATTATTTGACAAAGCCTTTTAACAGTCGTTTGTTGCTGGCAAAAGTTGAAAATGTTTTGCAGTTGAGTCAAATGCGATCGCAAGCTGTATCTTCCCAATTCAACCAGCAAGTCAAAGAGCAAAGCAAGCGCCAAATCGCCGCAGCTTGGGAGGCAAACGAATATCTTTCCGAAAAATTTCAGCTATTTGTGCCGGAGCAGCTTCTCGGACGAATTGCGCCGCAAGGAATAGAATCTATTCAGTTGGGCAATGTCACAGAAGAAGAGCTAACTATTTTATTTTGCGACATTCGCGGGTTTACTGCGATCGCAGAATCTCAAGAAGCTCGCGAGACTTTTGAATGGTTGAACGCTTTTTTTACTCAAATGAACGATTGCATAACGTCCCACGGCGGGTTTATTGACAAATACCTAGGCGATGCAATCATGGCAGTATTTGACAAGCCAAATTCTCACGCTATGGATGCGATCGAAGCCGCAGTAGCAATGCAAGAAAGATTGCAGGAATTTAATGCCAGCCGCCACAAATACAATTTAGAATTTCCAGTCAATATCGGTACCGGAATTCATACAGGTATCGGCATGATCGGCACTTTGGGCTCCGATCGCCGCATGGACTCTACAGTCATCGGCGATGTAGTAAATACAGCTTCTAGGTTAGAAAATTTAACTAAAATATACGGCTGCCAAATTATTGTTAGCGAAAATGCGATCGTTCATGCGAGAGAATTTATAAATGGCATAAGTCCTAACTCAAACTCAAAAGAAAGTCTATTATTAAAGTGCGACTTGGAAGTGGAAACAGAGGAGACTATTATTTCTACTTCTCTGGCTACAGCTACAGACAGCGATTTGCCAAGCAACAATTATTACTATCGCTGGATCGATCGAGTAACCCCGCGCGGCAAGCAGCAAGCTATTGAAATCTACGAAATCTGGCTCGCATCCAGTCCCGACTCGGAGGCAAAGCAGCTTACCCAGGTTTTATTTGACAAAGGAATTCAAGGATGGCAATCCGAAAGATTTGTCGCCGCATTGGGATATTTTCAAGAACTAATCGAACAAAATCCTGCTGATACAGTCGTCAGTTTTTATATCAACCGCTGCCAGGAAAAACTAGGTTTTATACCTGCAAATAACAGCTCAGAAATGAGCTAAATAGAACCAGTTCGTAGAGAGTAATTCAGTCCTCTTTATTAGCGCTAAAGTCCTGCCTACAAACCTATACCAATTCTGAAAAGTACGCGAGCATCTGTAGGGACACGGCAATGCCGTGTCCGGCGCGGGGAGTAGGACACGGCAATGCCGTGTCCGGCGCGGGGAGTAGGACACGGCAATGCCGCGCCCGGCGCGGGGAGTAGGACACGGCAATGCCGTGTCCGGCGCGGGGAGTAGGACACGGCAATGCCGTGTCCCTACTTTGAGATAATTTGTATAAGATTGAGGATTGTAGCAAGAGTTTTTGTAATTGGTATGATGAGAAAACTCTAATTTTCGACCATCAAACAGTCGTCAAAACTTGCTCTCTCAACTTCCCGATTAACTCATTAACCCCCCCTGCATTCAAACGGTAACTCAAAGGATGACCGATTAAATAAGCCGAACTTTCAAACAAAACATCAATTTCCACCAAACCATTTTCTCGCAAAGTTTTGCCAGTCGAAACCAAATCCACAATTGCTTCCGACATACCCGTAATCGGCCCCAACTCCACAGAACCGTAAAGCGGCACAATTTCCACCGGCAAATTCAAATTGTGGAAATATTCCCTCGCACAGTGTACGAACTTAGAAGCAACTCTACCGTGAGGAGGCAAATCCACCGTTCGCCGGTAAGAACTAGATTCCTTCACCGCCACAGACAGCCGACATTTGCCAAATTTTAAATCAATTAAATTGGCAACTTTCGGATTTTTTTCCCGCAAAACATCATAACCAGCAATCCCCAAATCGGCTTGACCGTATTCCACATAAACCGGCACGTCGTGAGTCCTTACTAGCAAAGCTTTTGCAGTTCCGGTAGTGTCATAAATTTGAAGTTGGCGGTTAGAAGAATCGAGAAAAGCACTGAAATCTAATCCAACCGATTTAAACAGCCGAATGCTATCTCCTAACAGTCCGCCTTTGGGAAGTGCAACAGTAATCATGTCAATTTTTAGAGTGTAAATTGCTCAATTTGGGAAGGGGGCGATCGCGGTACAAGCAGAAACAGCTTTTACCAAACTCAGAATAACACATAGAGTTCACAGCAAAAAATAAATTTTGGGTAGTGCTCGGTCCTTTGTTTTGGTATATATTATATTTAGTAAGTTTTTATAGACTCACATTTTTAAAGGGCGGTCAGTATGGAAAACAATCAAGAGTTTGAAAGTCAAGAACTTGACGGAGAATTTCACAGTGTAGACCAGGATTCCCTGAAAATTACAGTAGATGAAATCCTCTCAGGCGGCGGTGTAGAGGCCGAGGAAATGCACTAGACAGTAGCCGTACCTACCGCTAACCGCGCCAGAATCCCAGGGTCACAGGCTTCTCATCTCATGTGAAATCCAGCGTGTTCGATCGCGCCGCCCGATCGAAGTTTGCAGAAAAACGCGGAACACTGGGAGGCTGTTAATGTAAAATGCTTGCACAGGGGGGTGCACAGAACTGGCCGATCCTCTTCGAGGGCTGCGCTAACGCGCTTTAGCGCAGCCCTCGAAGAGGATCGCCATTGTGTATCGCGCCATTGTGTATTCAACTCTAAAACTTAAAACTTAACGGGCGATCGCAAATAACTGACAGCTAAACTATGACCGAACTGACACTTGTTATTGGTAACAAAAATTATTCCTCTTGGTCGCTGCGTGCTTGGCTGGCGATGAAACAAGCTGGACTGAAATTTGCCGAGGTGAGAATCCCCTTAGACTCGCCGACAAGCCATGAGGAAATTCGGCGCTATTCTCCCTCGGGAAAAGTGCCAGTTTTAATCGACGGCGACCTGAAAGTGTGGGAATCTTTAGCAATTTGCGAATACGTTGCCGATCGCTTTGCGAATGATTTGTGGCCGGCCGATGTAGCGGAACGGGCGATCGCCCGTTCCATCTGCGCCGAAATGCACGCGGGGTTCCAAAATTTGCGCGAAAATATGCCGATGGACTGCCGCAACCGCTATCCGGGAGAAGGAATGACTCCCGGTGTAGAAGCAGATATCGATCGCATCTTTGCCATTTGGCGCGAATGCCGCCAAAAATACGGAACAGGCGGCAATATGCTGTTCGGAAAATTCACAATTGTTGATGCTATGTTTGCCCCCGTTGTCATGCGTTTTGTCACCTACGGAGTCAAATTAGATTCCGAAGTAAAAGCTTATGCTGATGCAATTTTGGCACTGCCTGCAATCCAGGAATGGGTAGCAGCAGCTTGCAGCGAATCGGAAAGTATTGCACATTTTAAAATGTAGCAAAAGTCAGTTTACTTAACCTAAAATCTCAAATTTAAAATTTGAAATCAGGATGCGGATTCTTTTAGTTGATGATGAAGTTGAGTTGACTGACCCTTTGAGTCGAGTTTTAACCCGCGAAGGTTATATAGTTGATGTGGCATTTGACGGAGCAACTGGCAGCAATTTAGCAATGCAGGGCAATTACGATTTGCTAATTTTGGATTGGATGCTGCCGAGACAAACCGGACTGGCAATTTGCCAGAAGTTGCGATCGCAAGGCCGGAATACGCCAGTGCTATTTCTCACCGCCAAAGATACCGTGGACGATCGCGTACAAGGACTCGACTGCGGTGCAGACGACTATTTAGTCAAACCTTTTGAACTGCGAGAACTGCTAGCCAGAGTCCGCGCATTGCTGCGGCGGCCTCCTACTTTTGATGCCGAAGTTGCTGTCGGGCGCCTGCAAGTTGCAGATTTACAGCTAGACTACGACAATCAATTAGCTTATCGGAGCGATCGCACAATTGATTTATCAGAAAAAGAATGTCAGTTATTAGAATACTTAATGCGCCATCCCGGTCAATTGCTAACACACGAACAAATCCACCAGTATTTGTGGAGCGAAGCAGAAAAACCCAGCAGCAATGTATTAGCAGCTCAAATTCGCCTGCTGCGGCGCAAAATAGAAGCCCCGGGCGAATCAGTGCTAATTCACACAGTCTACGGCAGAGGGTATCGCTTTGGAGAAGCCAGCTAATAATAATAGGAACTACGCAAAAAATTGGCGTTGCGTATTTGCGGGATGATTTGGAATTTTATCTTAGCTGAAAACCCGGATTTTTTTGGTGGGCTCTGGGCCCCACCCCACAAGATTTATTCCCAAATTATGCAATGCCTCCTTGATTATAGCGGTTCTCAAGTAAGTGAGGTACGTAGTTGGGCTTTAGCCCTCTTAATTGTGCTTATGTAGCTTGCGTGAGGTAAGCACCGCCATCAACTTCCATTACCAATTAATACTCATACCTCATCTACCTGAGAAAGGCTATATATCAGTGTTTTGACTGCTACACAAAACTTTGCTAAACTTATTTAAGCCTCACCATTCAATCAGAATTACTCCTGAAGGGTCTGTTTCCTGTTTCACCCTGCATGAGTCGGCTCTTTCTTGTCCGCAGGCGTTAATTCGGGTGGAGCAACGCCCTAATTGAATTAATCTTAGTTGAAGCTTTTAGCTATGAGTCATCCACTATTTTCAAGCAATTTAACGAAACGCGGACTCCCATTTGACCTTGAAACAGGCTGGTCAGTTTTGACTTGCACGCTCGGTTTACTCTCCCAGATAATTAAGCCTTTTTTTCGGCACTGATCTCATCATACCGCCCAGAATATTAACCATTAAAGTTAAGTATGACTAAGTTTAGTAATTTTTTTTGCTATTTAGTCCAACTCTACATTATTAGGACTTACGCATATCCCCCAAACCGCCCTGCCTTTTTCAGGGGCGCTCTAGGGGGGTCAGGGGGCTCAGGGTTTCAGGCCCTATAGTGCATAAGTCCTGACTATAATTGTATGCTTAGATCAATTCATATTGAGGTCTTGACCTACAAGTCAATGGAGGTGTACTCAATATAGAGGGAATCAAGAATTGCCCTAGAGTTCGCTTTAAATAATTAAGGGTGAGCAACTGTTGTTATTGAAAAAATCCAAATACTAAAATGACTCCGCCATGACACTAATCGCAAGTGAGCATAAACTTGCAAAAAGCCCTCAAAAAATCCCGCTGCGCCTCGTCTTAGTCGTACCATTTGTCCTGCAAATCTTTGCCGCTGTGGGACTGACAGGTTGGCTCTCCCTACGCAACGGCAAAACTGCCGTCAACAACGTTACTAGCCAATTACGAACGGAGGTACTCGCCCGCATCAATCAACAACTAAACACTTACTTGGAAACGCCCCACTTGGTCAATGCCATCAGCGTTGATGCCATTCGCCGCTTTGGGTTGTGGAATCCAGACAATATGGGTTCGATGAGAAGTTACTTTTTCTGGCAGCTCAAGCAATTTTCCACCGTTAATTACATCAGTTTTGGAGGGGAAAAAAAAGAATTTGCAGGTGCTGGATATAAGGATGATGGCACTGTTGTGATTGAAATAACCGATCGCTCTACTAATTTTATCGATACGATCGTCAGCGTAGATAGAGAGGGCAACCCGACTCAGTTTAAGGAAACCCACCCAGACTACGACCCCCGCATTCGAGGCTGGTATAAAGCCGCAAAAGTTGCAGGCAAACCCCAATGGAATAAAATTTATCAATATTTTATTCAACCTAGCCTAGGAATCTCCGCTAGCCAACCTGTTTACGACAAAAATGGCACTTTTCGAGGAGTTGTAAGTACCGATCTGTTTCTCTCAAAAATCGGCGACTTTCTCCAAAGTTTAAAAATTGGTAAATCGGGAAAGACTTTCATCATAGAACGCTCTGGCTTGCTAGTGGCCTCTTCCACCGCCGAGAAGCCATTTATTAACACCAAAAATAGCAAAAAAACGCAAAGATTAAAAGCGATTGAAAGCAGCGTACCTTTGATCGAGGGTACAGCGCAGCATTTAATAGAACGCTTTGGTAACTTCACCGAAATTGACAGCAACCAGCAACTAGACTTCATGCTAAATGGTCAGCGGGAATTCGTGCAAGTATCCCCATTCCAAGATGGTCGAGGTCTTGATTGGCTGATTGTTGTAGTCGTTCCAGAAGCCGACTTTATGGAGCAAATCAATGCCAATACCCGCAGCACAGTCCTACTCTGCGTTTTAGCGTTAGTGCTAGCGACGTTGTTAGGAATCCTCGCTTCCCGCTGGATTACCCATCCTATTTTTCGTTTGAGTAAAGCAAGTAGAGCGATCGCTAGCGGCCAATTAGACCAAGAAGTAGAGGTAAATGGCATAGATGAATTGGGAATTCTCGCTCAATCTTTTAACCAAATGGCACAGCAATTGCGCGAGTCTTTTGCTGCTTTAGAAAACACTAACTCAGAGTTAGAAAATCGAGTAGAAGAACGGACAAGTGAGCTAAAGGAAGCAAAAGTTGCCGCTGATACTGCTAACCACGCCAAAAGCCAGTTTCTCGCCAACATGAGCCATGAACTCCGCACCCCCCTGAACGGGATTCTAGGATACGCTCAAATTATGGAACGCGATAAAAGTACCACTCCTCAACAAAAAGATGCTATCCAAATTATTCACCATTGTGGTTCGCACTTACTCACCCTGATTAACGATATTTTAGACATTTCTAAAATTGAAGCCAGTAAAATGGAACTTTACAGTTCAACTTTTAATTTTCCTTCTTTTCTGATCGGGGTTGTGGAAATCTGCAGCATCCGAGCCGAACAAAAAGAAATTACCTTTAATTATCAAGTATTAAATCAACTTCCTAACGCTATCAATGCTGATGAAAAACGACTGCGCCAAGTTTTGATTAACCTTTTGGGCAATGCTATTAAATTTACAAACAAAGGTGGTGTTATTTTTAAGGTAGGCGTAATAGATGAGGGGGAAAACTCTGACCGATCGCCTATTACTAAAATTCGTTTCCATATCCAAGATACTGGGGTGGGGATGGCACCAGAACAGTTAGCAAAAATATTTTTACCGTTTGAACAAGTCGGAAATAGCCAGCAGAATGCAGAAGGCACTGGGTTAGGATTAGCGATCGCACAAAAAATTGTTCAAATGATGGGAGGCGAAATAAAAGTCGAAAGTATACTCGGTCAAGGCAGTATTTTTTCCCTCGATTTAGAGTTGACTCAATCATCTGAATATATTGAGCGAATTTTGCTCAATAATTCAATCAATTTAACTGGCTTTAAAGGAAATAAAAATAAAATTCTGCTGGTAGACGATCGCTGTTCAAATCGAGGTTTTATTAGAAATCTTTTAGAACCACTAGGTTTTCAAATCATAGAAGCTTGTGATGGAAAAGAGGGCTTAGATAAAGCTGCTGAGTTTAAACCCGATCTGATTATCACAGACCTAGTGATGCCAGTAATGGATGGATTTGAAATGTCCCGGCGCTTGCGGAAATCACCAGAATTTAAAGATGTAATATTGATAGCATCCAGCGCCAGCGTGTTTAACTTCGATCGGCAAAATAGCAAAGAAGCAGGTTGTAACGAGTTCCTGTCAAAGCCTATCCAAGTAGAAGAATTGCTAGAAGTATTAAAGAGTTACTTGCAAATAGAATGGATTTACGACCAACCTGCTGATTTGGCGAACGAACAGCAGGAAGGTTTCACTAATTTATTAAATGTTCAAAGTGTTGAGCTTGTAATACCGCCATCAACAGAGCTTGTAGCGCTATTTAGTGCGGCTCGGATCGGCGATATTGAAGTGGTTGAGCAGGAAGCCAATAGACTCAAGCAAATAGACGGCAACTATCTAACTTTTGCTAATAAACTATTGCAATTTTCTAGAAATTTTGAAGAGAAAGAACTACTAGCCTTTGTGAAAAAACATTGCGAACAATAAAATGAGCAACCCAAACGAAAATGTAATTTTGATTGTTGACGATAATCCGAATAACCTAAAAATTCTGTTCGATTTTTTGAGGGAATCAGGCTTCAAGGTTTTAGTGGCTAAGGATGGGGAAAGTGCGATTGAGAAGCTACAAGAAGTTTCGCCAAATATCATATTGTTAGATGTGATGATGCCGGGGATAGATGGGTTTGAAACCTGCTACCGCTTAAAAGCATCGGTGGCAACGAAAGATATCCCTGTGATTTTTATGACATCTCTTACCGATCGCGTGGATAAGGTTAAAGGTCTGTCAATGGGGGCAGTAGATTATATCACCAAACCCTTTGAGCAAGAGGAAGTTCTAGCCCGCGTGCAACTACACCTGAGACTGCGAAATTTGACCAAGACCCTGGAAGAGCAAAATGTGCTTCTCAAACAGGAAATTGAAGCGCGAAAAGAGGCGGAAGCGGCCTTGCAGAAACTCACTTTTGAGTTAGAGGAACGGGTGACTTCTCAAACGGCTGAACTTAGACAAGCCTGCAACGATCTTCAACAGGCTCAAGTTCTGTTGTTGCAAAGGGAAAAAAAATTAGGACATGATGCTTTTCACGACGCACTAACGGATTTGCCTAACCGCGCTTGGTTTATGAATCGGCTGCAACAGGCGATCGACTTGTCGTACAGACGTAAAGATTATTTATATGCGGTGCTATTTATTGACCTCGATCGCTTTAAAGTAGTCAATGATAGCCTCGGACATTTGGTTGGGGATGAATTACTAAAAAGCGTTGCTCGTCAACTGCAAGCTTCTTTACGCCATACAGATGCAGTTGCGCGATTTGGAGGAGATGAATTTGTGATCTTGCTGGAAGATATTAAAGATATTGAGGAACCAAACAGGGTGGCCGAACGCATCCAAAATCAATTAAGGCAGCCGTTTAATTTGAATGATTATGAAGTATTTACTGAGGTCAGCATTGGCATTATTCTGAGCACAATGGGTTACGATCGCCCAGAAGACGTGCTCAGAGATGCGGATATCGCACTGTATTATGCTAAAGCTCAAGGTAGAGGGCGTTACGAAATTTTCGATCCAGCTATGCAAACTGTGGCAATGACGCGCTTGCAGTTGGAAAACGACTTGAGAAGGGCGATCGCGCTACAAGAATTTTGCGTTCACTACCAGCCAATTGTCTCCCTTTCTACGGGGAAACTGAGTGGCTTTGAAGCTTTGGTGCGCTGGCATCACGCATCTGGCATTATCTACCCTGCCGAGTTTATTCCTGTCGCTGAAGAAACTGGTTTGATCAATGAATTGGGGTGGTGGGTTTTGCAGGAATCTTGTCATCAGATCGGTATTTGGCAGCAACAGTTCCCACAAACACCTCCCTTGGCGATTAATGTCAATCTTTCCGCCGTGCAGCTTAAGCAAGTAAACCTACTCAATCGAATTGAGGATATTTTGCAGCATACTGGCTTTCCAAGCTACTGTCTAAAACTAGAGATTACTGAAAGTTGCATTTTAGAAACAGTATCCAGGGAAGAAAAGATGTTGAAGCAGCTAAAAGCTCTAGGCATTCTGTTGTGTATCGACGACTTTGGCACGGGCTACTCTTCTTTAAGCCGCTTACACGAGTTTCCCATTGATACCTTAAAGATTGACCGCTCTTTTGTCAGCCGCATTGGGGCAGACAACAGTGGCGTAGAAATTATCCAGACGATCGTGACGCTGGCTCGCAGCCGAGGTATGGATATCGTGGCAGAAGGCATAGAAACGACAACACAGCTACAGAAACTGCGAGAGTTGGGGTGTGAGTTTGGGCAAGGATATTTATTTTCTAAGGCTGTAGACAGTGAAAAGGTAACCGAACTATTAGGCCTAAAAGTAGGGGTAGTAAGCTGGCCTCACATCTAGTTTGCCTCTCATCCTTATATTATACAACGCCTAAAAAATTATCTTGTATGCTTATATAAGGTAGGGTGTGCACAGCGCACTTTTCGCTTATATAACGTTATCTATTTTCGGAAAAGCCAGGGCTAGTTTTGTACAAATATAACAGCCACCAAGATGGTGAGAAGGTTATTAATTGCTAAAACCCTTGCTTTTATTGCTTCTTCCTTCTTACTTTTTTCGTTTGTTATATTATCTCTGATCGGGAAAGTTTACGCCCTAAACCAGCCCTTACGGATGTTGACAAACCAAAGTAATTACTGTCACCTCCGGCGGACAAAATAGCCTCCCGGGCGCATAAGTTCCCAAACCGCGATTCACGTACAGCAAATTACTCCCAACCTGATGCAAACCGCTAGCCCATTCCCAGTGAGTAACTACTCGATCGCTAACTGACAGATAAGGAATCCACTTTCGCACTGGTTGAGGAATCCAATAGCCAATTTTTCTGACGCAAACGTACAAAGGGCCGATACCGGGAATAACGATTTGACCGCCGTGAGTGTGCCCAGACAACTGCAAATCAATCCGCCAATTTTGCAGCTTTTCAGCAGTATCGGGATTGTGAGATAATACAATCCGAGGAATCGCGGGATTTATTGATGCCATTACAGGTTTAGGCACAAAATCGCCAGACCAAAAATCTGCTAACCCAACTAAAGCCAGTTCAGGCCCCAAAGGATAGATTGCTTCGTTGTACAAAACCCGAATCCCGACGCTATTTAAAGCATTAGTAACCTCTGTTTTGGCCCCCGACCAATAGTGGTCGTGATTGCCCAAAACCGCGTAAATTCCCGCCCGACTTTGCAATTTTTTCAATCGCTGCACTAAGCCGTAAATAGGTGCGGGGTCGTAGGTAATAAAGTCACCGGTTAAAACAATCAGGTCGGGTTCGGCTTCATTGGCCGCGGCAATCGCCTGTTCTAGCAAGCGTTCCGACAGCCGCACCCCGTCATAGTGAAAGTCAGTAAGCTGTACAATTTTAGTATCGGATAGATTTACTGGAAGATTGGCGATCGGTATTGTTAAATACTCTACCCGCAATTTCCCAGTTAATAACCTGTGCATAAATCTAAAGTTTATTGACAGAGCGCAATCTTTAGCTTAGCAAATAAACAGGCAAGACTGCAAAACTAGATATTCTTCGGTTTTCCTTCTGTCCTCCTGACTAATGACTACTGTCCGGGAGGCAAAAAGTAGGATTTCATCAAGAGAATTGAAACAGAAATGCCCAATCTTCAGTTAGGCTTTCTTGCAAAATTGTTGTGGTCTTACGCGCCCAACTAATACAGCATTTTTATAATATTATGACTTGCGTAACAAGCTGTTTAAAACCCTATCAATCCTCTTCAGACTGGCATTCCCCGCCCCGTATCTATATTCTTTTAGCAATTGTCAAAGCTGAGATTTGTGTCGCATCGCCATCGCATCGGCCTACCACGGGGGGATTGCCCCTAGCAAACACTATCTCATGACTAATGATTTATTACTAAGTATAGCCTTTCTCAAAAAGATGAGGTATGACTGACAGCTTACATAACCACCCAGACTAAGAGGGCCCAAGCCCAACAACGTCCGCGAATCTTTCTGAGAACCGCTATAGGTGGAAATAAACATCGCGTGGGGGAGGCCGGGTTTTGCATTAATAATCAACTGGCGGCTAGTATAGATCGTTGCCTTACCCGCCCCTAATATTTTTTATTTTTGCTCGCGTCTGCCTACTTTTTAACTAATAACTTCTGACGAATGCCGCTTCTTCTCAATATATTGCTGGTGGTAATCCTCTGCCATATAAAATTCACCAGCAGGTTTGATTTCGGTGGCAATATCTTTGTTGTATTTACCGGAAATTTGCAAGTTTTGTTTGGAGAGGCGAGCGGCTTTTTCTTGTTCGGAATTGTGATAAAAAATCACAGACCTGTACTGTTCGCCTCTGTCGGGGCCTTGGCGATTGATTTGGGTAGGATCGTGACAGTTCCAGAATACATCTAGCAGTGTTTCGTAACTGATTTGCGATCGATCGTACTCTAGGAGCACCGCTTCAGCGTGACCGGTGACTCTGGCGCAAACATCCAGGTAGCAGGGATTCGGCCAGTGACCTCCGGTGTAGCCTGCAGCAGTCGAGACGACACCCGCAACGGCGCGAAACTTGTGTTCGACTCCCCAAAAACAACCGGCGGCAAATGTGGCTTTTTCCATTGTGTTACTCATCGTATTGGGAGAAAACTTGGCACTAGGTTATGCTTGACATATTCCCATTAGTGTGCATTCCCAGACCAATCGCGGCTGTACGTAGTTTAGCAAATATTGTCGCGCTTTTTCCAAGGGTTCTAAGGGCGATCGACTAATTCCCCCTGCTAAAAATTGCTGCCAGTAACAGTGCTGTAAATAATCAATTAACCACAACTGAGATTCAGTATCTAAAGTTTTATCAATTTCCTTGGCCAATTCCAAAGCAGACCGCAGATTTTGAGGCAACTGCTTCACCTTTTGCAGCAAATCATCGGGTATTGATTGCAGTTGCTGCCAAATAGAAATTGCCTCGCCAGGACTTCCCTGAGCCATCCCCATTACCTCGGGATGGGATAAAATCTCCGCGAATCCCGCTTGCTGCAAAACTTGTGCCATTGCTTCGGGATTCAGGCGAGAAAACTGGATTTTTTGACAGCGGGAAATCAAAGTAGGCAGCAAAGCTTCCACAGTCGGAGCAATTAAAATTAGCGCTGCTTTTCCCGGTTCTTCCAAAGTTTTCAACAAGCCGTTAGCTGCTCCCTCGCCCATTGTTTCTGCTTGTTCCAAAACTACGACTGAACGCGCAGCTTCTAGCGGCGGTCGGCTGAGAAATTCACCGATTTCTCGAACTTGTTCTAAGCGAATTTGTGGCGGTGCTTTCCGCTTTAAACCTGCTTCCTCTGCTTCCTTTGGCGACAGCCGTTTGCCTTGGTTCATGTAAGTTGGTTCTACCCAGAGCAAGTCTGGATGATTTCGCTGCCGCACGCGATTTTGCACGGAGGCTATTAGTCTAGTTTCGGCAAGATTGGCTGAGAATAAAAGCTCGATGAAACACTGAGCGGCTAAACTTTTGCCGGTGCCGTTAGAGCCGATAAATAAATAACCTGGAGCAATTCGGTCTTGCTCGACTGCTTGGGTTAGCAATTCTACGGCTCGTTGTTGTCCGATTAATGATGTAAAATAATCCATGTTTGCGGAAGAAGGAAGAAGGAAGAAGGAAGAAGGAAGAAGGAAGAAGGAAGAAAATCTAGGGTTTCAGCAATTAAGAACATTTTATACATTTTTTTATGAGACCCCGTAGAATCCGATCCCCCCTAACCCCCCTTAATAAGCAGGGTGGATTAATTGTCATCCTAGAAATAGGTACGTAGTTGGGCTTTAGCCCTCTTTATATATACGTCTAAAGAGGGCTAAAGCCCAACTACGTACCTTTATTAATTAATATAACAGTTGCGTCCCAGACGCGAGCTTTGAGCGGTGCTTTCTGTCGTTTCAGTTTTCTTCTCCTCACAATAAAACCACCCTGCCTAACCCCCCTTAATAAGGGGGGGACAAGATTCCGATCAAAGTCAACCCCTACTCCCCTTATTAAGGGGGATTTAGGGGGATCGAGATATATGCAACTTCACATTAAATTGGTATTAACCGTCGGGGGTGGTTGCTATAATACCAAAAGGTTATTGTGGTTTAATGGACTGCTCAATAATTGTTTTGAGTTAAAAATGTTAAATAGTAAGTTCCTGGAGCAGGGCACGGCATTGCAGTGTTTCTAGATATTATGTAGCGCTATTTGGCAGAATTGATATTATTTGAATATCCCCAAGCTTCTAACCTGCGAGTTACAATAGCTTGAATTTCCTGAGCGACTTCAGATTCAGGCCGATCGCCATCGATCCGGACAATTCGAGATCCATTTTCCTCGGCTAACTCCGCAAAACCTTGCTGTACAAGGCGGTGAAACCCCAAATCTGCTTGCTCGATCCGATCGCACCCTCCCCGAGCCCTTACCCTCGCCAAACCCGCCTCCACATTAATATCCAGCCACAAAGTCAGATCGCTTTCCAAGCCGCCGGTGGCAATTTCATTCAACTGCTTAATTAAATTTAAGTTAAGACCGCGGCCGTAGCCCTGATAAGCAATCGTAGAATCAGTAAAGCGATCGCACAAAACAATCGTTCCCTTCAATAACTCGGGTTTGAGAAAAGTTTCGACGTGCTGAGCGCGATCTGCAGCGTACATCAGTAATTCTGCTCGATCCGATACCAATTCCCCCGAATCTTGTTTTAGCAGCAAATGTCGCAGTCCCCTTCCCAACTCAGTACCCCCCGGTTCGCGAGTAGCCACCAACCGGACAGTCAGAAAGCAACTTGCTTGCAGCCAATGTATCAGCCGCTGCATTTGCGTAGTTTTACCCGCACCTTCAACCCCCTCAAACACGATAAGTTTGCCCTTCATTGCCCTAACTTCCCACCGCAATAAAATAAATCCATATTGTTCTGTGCATCTCTTCTAGGTTCGGTATGATAATAAAATCTAAATCCCTCACGGCTGGAGTTATCTATGGCTCGCTATACTGGTTTTTTTATCGTTGCCGTTCCGATCGACCGTCTCCGTCAGTCCCTGATTGAAATTTTAGAGTCATGCAATCTTGATATTATCTACAATACAGGAGATTCCGTCATGGCTCGCGAACTTCCCGGTCAAGTTTCGATTGCCAAACTTGTCACCGCAGAAGTCCTAATTGAGAAAAACACGGCCAGCGACTCAGAGGTTCGCATGAACTTCGTGATTAAAAACGAGGAACTGCCACTGCAAACCAACAACCACTGCCGTCAAATGTTCGAGCTAGTCAGTCGTTCAATTATGAACAACAATAATTGGCGGCTCTTGGAAAGTATGGCACTTTAGCCATCAGTCAGTCAATTTTAGATTTTAGATTTTAGATTTTAGATTGACTCCACAGATGAATCTGGGGCCTCGAACTAACGTCGAAACTTCTTGGATCTCGACTCCTGGTGTGAGGGGCTTGTATCCGTCTTGGGATGAGGTCTAATGACCGATGACCTCCGACTTTTATCTGTCATATCAAATCCGGTAGCATCGGAATTAATATTACCCACAGTCAGGACACGGCGAGTGCCTTAGTCCCTACAATTAATCGCGGTAGGGACTAAGGCACTCGCCGTGTCCTCTCTATAATTCCGGTGCAACCGGAAACGATATCATCCCTACATTTAAGCTCGAAATCCCCGTCGCAGCAGCAAAGAATTTGTCACAACGCTAACAGAACTAAACGCCATAAATGCACCGGCCGCCGCAGGACTGAGTAGAATTCCGGTTGCAGGCAGCAAAAGACCGGCTGCAACGGGAATTCCCAGAGTATTGTAACCAAAAGCCCAAAATAAATTTTGGCGAATCTTGTTGAAAGTAGCACGTCCCAGATCGATCGACTCAACAACATCCATCAAAGCATTTCGCATCAGCACAATTTGAGCAGTCTCAACTGCCACATCCGTGCCGCAGTGCAAACCGATACCGACATCAGCTTGAGCCAAAGCCGGGGCGTCATTAATGCCATCCCCCACCACAGCCACTTTACAGCCTTGGGCTTGCAAAGTCGCGATCGCCCGAGCCTTGCCCTCCGGCCGCACCTCGGCCAAAACATCAGCCGCCGCCAAACCTAGCTGCTGCGCCGTCGCCGCCGCCGCTGACGCTGTATCTCCCGTCAGCATCATCACCCGCAATCCCATGCCCCGCAAACGTTCCACCGTCGCCTTAGCATCCGGCCTCAGAGTATCTTTTAGCCCGATTACCCCCAGCAAAACGCCCCCAGAAGCCACGTAAACCGCCGTTTTGCCTTTGCAAGACCCCGACAATTCCGCCGCCACAGCGACCCCCTGCTCCTTCATCCACTCGGCATTCCCCGCGAACACCCGCCGGCCCTCCACCAAAGCAGAAACCCCGAATCCCGGTTCCGTGCAGAAATCCTCAGCAGCTAGCATCGGCAAACCTTGCTGTTGAGCTTCCAGCAAAATCGCTGCGGCGATGGGATGACAAGCGCCCCTTTCCACCGCCGCCGCAATTTGCAGCAGTTTTGAGTCAATTGTGGAAC
>NZ_JAUBRJ010000057.1:0-27480 GCF_036701805.1 Microcoleus sp. N3A4 | reverse complement strand
AGGCATCTTGCCTGTTGCCAGAAACCCCATCAATTGTGGAACAGGCATCTTGCCTGTTGCCAGAAACCCCATCAATTGTGGAACAGGCATCTTGCCTGTTGCCAGAAACCCCATCAATTCTGGAACAAACATCTTGTTTGTTTCCAACAGTAATATCTGAGTTCAAATCCCATTCAGAATTCTGGAAAATCGGCAAATAATCTGTGAGTGTGAGATTTCCGGTTGTCAAAGTGCCAGTCTTGTCAAAAACCACCGTATCTAATTGATGCACCCGTTCTAAAACATCACCACCGCGAATTAAAAGTCCGCGCTCCGCCCCGATGCCAGAACCGACTAAAATTGCAGTTGGGGTAGCCAGTCCCAAAGCGCAAGGACAAGCAATAACTAAAACTGCGATCGCCAATTTCAAACTTAACAGCAAAGGCGATTGATAATGGATAATAGGCAATTCATTTCCCATGCCCAATGCCCCATGCCCGATGCCCCATGCCCGATGCCCCATGCCCATTGCCCCGTGTCCCATATCCATTGCCCCGTGTCCTAAAAGCACAGAAGGCCAAATATGAGTGCCGGCAAAATACCAAAATAGGAAAGTTAAAACCGATATCGCCATTACCCCGTAAACAAAATATCCCGCGACAGTATCAGCTAAATTTTGAATCGGCGCTTTGCGAGTTTGGGCTGCCTGCACCAAAGCCACCATTTGAGCTACAGTTGTTTCCTGACCGGTGCGAGTTGCCCGCATCACAACTGCCCCGGATTTATTGATAGTTCCCGCCGCAACTGTATCTCCTGGTTGCTTCAAAACCGGCATCGATTCGCCAGTCAGCATCGACTCATCTACGGTTGTTTTGCCTTCGCAAACTTCACCGTCTACCGGTATTTTTTCCCCTGGCAAAACTTGCAGCCATTCTCCCACTCGGACGCGATCGGCTGGAATTTCAATGTATTGTGGATTGTAGACCGCAGATGTCGAGTTTAAAGGCAATTCTTCCGATCGCAAATCTAAACTCGGGAGTTTAAAATCCACTAAGCGGGCTTTCGCCGGTTGCAATGCGATTAAAGCTTGCAAAGCTGATGCAGCGCGCCGTCTGGCTTGCTGTTCGAGAGTTTTGCCCAACAAAATAAAGCCCAGCAGCATCACCGGTTCGTCAAAAAAGCACTCCCATCCCATCCGTGGAAACAGCAAAGCCGCATTGCTAGCGGTGTAAGCTGTGACAGCACCTAAAGCTACCAAAGTATTCATGTTGGGTGCATTTCGCCACAAACTGCGGCACCCGTCAACGATAATCGGGCGGCCCGGTAGCAGCAATGCTAGGGTAGCGAGTCCCCAGTGAAACCAAATATTGCTGAGAATTGGGGCTTTTGTGCCGAGTACGTGACCTAAACCGGATAGAATAATTAGGATAAGGGCGATCGTCAATTGATTAATTTGCTGTCGAATTTCTTGCCGTCGCCTTTCAATTGTTACCGCTTCTGCTTCCCGCTGATTTTCACCTAAACGAGACTGAGAGGGAAATCCATTATCAGTTAATTTTTTCGCTAAAGCCTCTGCATCCACAGCCCCCGGTTGACACTCAACCGTCGCGACTTCTACAGCCAAGTTAACGCAAGCTGAAATTACGCCTGAATACTGCATGAGTTGGCGTTCCACAGCTTTCGCGCAGCCCGCACATTTCATCCCGCTGACATCAAAAGTAACAAGTTCTGGCGGTGATTCTTTAACTGGTATGATTTCTGGTTGAATTTCGGGGATTGTTTTGGGGACAAATTGCATGATTTTTTTGGTATTGATTGGAATATTTCTGTGCTTGTGAAAGGGTTTAATGCACGGTTTAGACAAACGTCTATATTTTTATAATAAATAAATATTGTGGCATCTTCCGAAAGTGTTAGTTTTTTTTAATTCTTATTAATTCCAGGCGGTTAAATCCGCAGTCCGGCAGCGGTTGAAACAACTGTCGGACTGCGGGTTTAATGCTAAGACACACTTGGGACACCGCATTGCCGTTTCCTTATTTGATATAATTAGCACATTGCCTAGTTAGTATCCAGCTTTTATTTGACGAATTTAGCTATGACAGAAACACCAAAATTTTATATTGTCAAACGTCCTGCCGGTAATTGCGAAATTTTGCCTATCGCCCAAATCGAAGAACAAAACCCCAGTATTATTGAAAAGTGGGGCCCTTACGATTCGCCCGAAGATGCCATAGCCCGCCGCATCGGGTTAATTCGCGCAGGCAAATGTCAACCAACCAAATTTTAGATTTTAGATTTTAGATTTTAGATTGAAGATAAGAAGGACTAAAGTCCTCACTACAAACCCGGTTCGTAGTGAGGACTTTAGTCCTTCTTTACTGAAGTTTTTGTGACTAAAAACTACTTGGATTTAGAAGGTGCCGGACTCGGTTTTGCCTGCGCCGCAGTCGGTTTAGGTGGCGCTGCATTCGGTTTCGACTCCGCCTTATTGTTCCCTGTTTTACCAGTAACTTGCTGTGTCAAAACTTCCATAGCTTTCGCGTACTGCGGATCGGCCGCCGTAGCAATTTTATCGCGATCGCGCCTCAATTCCTGTTTTTGAGCGTCGGTGAGTTCTACCTTAAAATCCGGTTCAATCCCGGCGTGGTTGATATCAGTGCCGTTGGGAGTAAAATACTTGGCAATTGTCACCGCCAAACCGGCACCATTTCCCACGCCGCGTACTGACTGAACTAAACCCTTACCAAACGTCTTTGTTCCCACCAAAACCGCGCGTTTGTTGTCTTGCAAAGCACCGGATAGAATCTCGCTAGCACTTGCTGAACCGCCGTCTACCAGTACAACTAACGGTTTGTCTGTGAGCTCTGCTTTATTTGCCGTTTGTTTATCGGCTTCGCCTACTCGATCGACCGTCGAGACGATCGTACCTTCTTTGAGCCACATCCGAGCAATTTCAATACTTCCGTACAGCAACCCGCCGGGATTGGAACGCAAGTCTAAAATATAGCCCGTTACTTTTTTCTGTTCCAAATCCTTAATTGCCGATCGCATTTCCGATGCAGCATTGGCACTGAACTGATTTAAGCGAATATAGCCGACTTCTCCGATGGGAGTTTTCTGCACTGACTTCCGCACGGGATGAATTTCAATTTTAGCGCGTTTCAGCTTAAATTCTAATTCCTTGCTGCCCCGCAAAACAGTCAGCGTCACCTCAGTATTTGCCTGGCCCCGAATCAAACTTACTGCTTGATTCGTATCCATGCCTTCTGTGCTTTTGCCGTCAATCTTAGTAATGATATCTTTTGCCTGAATGCCAGCAGTAAAAGCAGGGGTATCTTCGATCGGCGAAATCACCACCAACTTCTTAGTTTCCTCATCTTGAGTCAACTGAATCCCAACTCCTGTCAATTCCCCAGAAGTTTCTACCTGCATATTTTTGAACTCTTCCGGGTTCATAAACCGCGTGTAAGGATCGTCCAGCTTCTTCAGCATTTCGCGAATTGCCTTGTAAGCTTCCTCGTCGCTGGTATAAGTCCGGTTCAAATAATCATTCCGCACCGCTTTCCAGTCAACCTGGTTAAAAGTGCCATCAACATAACTTTTGTCAATAATCTGCCAAACTTCATCAACCAATTCTTTAGGACTTCCCCGAAAAGAAGCCAGAGATTTAGAACTGCAACCAGTGTTGGCAAGAGTTACAGCAGTGAGTACCACCGCTGCAGCACTTAGAACAAGCCCTCGTTTTGTTATAACCATTTGTCTGACGCGCGGGAGGAAAAGAATTCAGAATAATTACGCTCAATCTAACACAGGCAAAGCTTGGTCGGATTTTGGATACATATTTATTCAACTTTGCTGAGTTCTGCGGTGTCAACTTCAGACTGAAACCCTCTGTATCTCGTTTGTATCGAAGCCTAGATCCCCCTAAATCCCCCTTAAGAAGGGGGACTTTGAGCGTTATTGTCCCCCTCTTAACAAGGACTTCGATCGCTCTTGTCCCCCCCTTACTAAGGGGGGTTAGGGGGGATCTCCGGGTTTAACAACAGGCATTAGGAGCGATCGACAGAAATTAAGGTTCGACCCAGCGATCGTCCGATTTAATCAAATCAATCAATTCTGCCACCCCTCGGTCTTCGGGCACTTTCTTAATTTCTTCCCGGCCCCGGTACAGCGAAATATAACCCGGTTGCTTCCCGACGTAGCCGTAATCAGCATCAGCCATTTCTCCCGGGCCATTGACAATACAGCCCATTACTGCTATATCCAAACCCGTGAGATGCTTCGTCGCCTCTCTCACTTGGTGTAACACTTCCTCCAAATTAAACAAAGTGCGACCGCAGGAAGGACAAGCGACATACTCAACCATCGTTTTCCGCAGTCCCAAGGCTTGCAGAATGCTGTAGCAAACGGGAATCTCCTTTTCTGGGGCCTCTGTCAGCGAGACGCGGATAGTGTCACCGATACCGTCAGTTAACAAAGGTGCCAGGCCTGCGGTGGATTTAATGCGGCCGTATTCGCCGTCTCCTGCTTCCGTGACGCCCAAATGCAGCGGGTAATCCATGCCGAGTTCGTCCATCCGGTGCACCATCAAGCGGTAAGCAGCAACCATCACCGGTGCGCGCGAGGCTTTCAGGGAAAGTACAATATTTCGGAAGTCGAGGGATTCGCAAATTTTGATAAATTCCAGGGCCGATTCCACCATGCCTTCGGGCGTGTCGCCGTAGGTAAAAAGCATCCGTTCGGCGAGGGAACCGTGATTGACGCCGATTCGCAAAGCTTTGCCTTGGTCGCGCAGGGAAATCACTAGAGGTTCCAGGGTTTCGCGGATTTTTGCGCCAATTTCCGCGAATTCGGCGTCGGTGTATTCGGTTCTGTCGGCTTTCGGCTTCTCGAACACGTAAAGTCCGGGATTAATTCTCACTTTGTCTACGTGTTTGGCCACTTCGAGAGCAATTTTCATGCCGTTGTGGTGGACATCGGCGACGAGGGGCACGGGTTGGTAGGTGGCGTGCAATTTTTGCTTGATTTCGGCTAAAGCTTTGGCGTGGGCCATGCTGGGCACGGTGACGCGGACGATTTCGCAGCCAATCTCGTGCAAGCGCCGAATTCCGGCGACTGAACCGTCGATGTCGAGGGTGTCTTCGTTAATCATCGACTGGACGACGACGGGGTTGCCGCCGCCGATGGTGACGCTACCGACTTTGACGGGACGGGTTTTGCGGCGTTTGATGGTGGTGTCGAAGATGGGTTCGGTGGCGGGGGTTTTAGTTGGATTTGGTAGAGTTTGCATAAGTGATTGCTAGTGTTCTGTTACCAAGCTCTATAAAATTCTGTTTCCTATTTTTCAGGTTGCCATAGAAATGCTCTGTTTGGGCAATGAGGTTTTGGGATTTAGGATTCTTAATGAGATTGCTGCGAATTTGTCGATCGAATTATGTCGGAAAAGGGCGATCGAACTAAAAGCCAACCATCACCGGGAAGGCGAACTGAAGTTGAGCCCGTGGAATTAAACCGAACTTAGAAAATACAGTTAAAATACAGGCTAGACCGAGATAAAAATTAATATTGGTTGGGGGTGAGGGGAATGGTTTGGACACGGGGGCAGCGGTTAAATGGCGATCGGTATATTATTGAAGGCATTTATGGTGTGGGCGGCTTTGAGGTCAGCTACCTAGCGCAGAAGGTGCAAAACAGGCAGCGGGTTGTCATCAAAACGCTGCAAGATAACTTATTGAGCGATCCAAACTTTGCCACGTTTCGGGATCAATTCCGGGATGAGGCGATACTGCTATCTTTGTGCAGGCATCCCAATATTGTGCAAATAGACAACTACTTCACTCACGGTAATTTGCCTTGCATTGCGATGGAATATGTGGCAGGAGAAGATTTGTGCGAATGGGTGAATAGGCGCGGTATTCTGTCAGAAACAGAAGCTTTAAACTACATCCGTCAAGTAGGAGAAGCCGTAATAGTAATTCACGAAAAAGGTGTACTCCATCGGGATATCAAGCCACATAACATTATGGTGCGTGACAATCGAGATGCAGTTTTGATTGACTTTGGTTTGGCGCGGGGTTTTATTCCAGATCGCACTCAACAAATGACTTTTGGATTAACACCTGGTTTTGCGCCTCCCGAACAGTATGGGGAAATTGGCAGATTTGCTGAGTACACAGATGTTTACGCTCTGGCGGCAACGCTATACTATCTGCTAACGAGTACAACACCAACTGATGCACCCTTGAGGGCTTTAAATCATCCTTTAAAGTCGGCGCTTCAGATTAATCCTAATATTAGCGATGGGGTGCATCGGGCAATTATGAAAGGGATGGAAATGGATGCGACAAAGCGCCCTCAGTCGGTTCAAAAATGGTTGGCTATGCTTCCACAAGCCACCATTGGCAATTGGGGGCAAAGAGGGGGTGTTTCGCCAACGATTCCTAGCCCGCAGCCACCGCCACAACCTGTAAAATTGATTTCAGCAAAAGGAGTCGATTATCGCAACCTCGATCGGCTGTTGGCTAGCGGAAAATGGAAAGAGGCGGATGAGGAAACCCGTAAAAAAATGTGGGAAGTAGCGGGGAGAACATATGAATGTTGGCTGAGAATTCAAGATATAGATCAATTCCCCTGTGAAGACTTACGAACAATTGACCAACTTTGGGTAAAATACAGTAACGGACGTTTCGGCTTTTCGGTGCAGAAACGCATCTATGAAAGTCTGGGAGGAAGCGGAGAATATGATCGGAAAATTTGGGAAGCTTTTGGCGATCGGGTAGGTTGGCGTGTGAATAACACATGGTTGGAATACAACGATCTAACATTTTACACCCTAGCACCAGGGGGGCACCTCCCATCTTGGTGGTTTGGGTGGGACAGTGTGGGGCAAGAGTTGGGTGCAAGGATAGAGGTTACTCTTCTCTCGCGTCGAGACTTGTAGACTTTAACATCTAAGCGTTTCAGGTTTTCATAAAGATTTATTACAAAGGCAAAAACCACGAAACCGCGCCAATTCTACGTTTCCGATACCTGGCACATTCGATTTACCAAATTACTAAAGAGTAGAAACTAGCTATCTTTTTATCGGCTGTAATAATAGCAGCTTGACTTCTTTTGGCAACTGCTACAACCACTCTATCTGCTGGATCTCGGTGTTCCCATTCTAATTTGACACTTTCTAGCCAAATGTCCTCATCAATTGGAACGATGCGAATAACATTAGACTTTTTTAAAGTAGCGATATAGTCATCAATACTTACTCCTAAATCTAACTTATGATTTTTGATCTTGATAGCTATTTCCCAGATGGCCGTTGATGGAACTAAACCATTTTTTTCTTGTTCCATCTGCTGACAAGCATCTTTTGCCGATTGAGAAAGTTTCTCTGGATCTAAACTCCACCAGATGAGAGCGCAGGTATCAAGGACAACTGTCATACTTCCTGCCATTCTTCAGTTGTTGGCGCAGTTAAATCTTCAAAATATTTTACTTTGCCCCGCATATCCTTAAATAATTCTTCAGTTGAAAGAGACTTTTCATACTGAGAAATTATCACAAGTGGTTTAGTCCCATCCATCACTAAAATTTCTTCGCCTTCAAGCTCGACAAGTCGCAAAAATTCTAGTAATTGAGCTGTTAATTGACTTTTGTCTATGGTTTTCATAGGACAATGATTGGTGTTGTGTTAAAACTACATTATATCTCAATACGGTTCACTGAGCAAAGGATGTCATTGCGCTTCAAGAAAGCAATCGCAGGGACTATGAGGCTTTTGAGTTAAAGGAGGTGCGGGGCGAGCAATTCTTTTTTTCCTGATTAACTTTTACCCAATCGTACCTCATCTTTATGAGAAAAGCTATACTTAATCTATGGTGAAAGCTTTAGAGGCGATTTATCTACCAGATGCAAATCGATGGATTAATTGGATACAAAGGAGAAATTAACAATGCTATCTGTAGAAAAATGCCCAATTTGCGGCGGTGAAATAGTTATCAAAGAAGTCGATAAACTTTTACGGGGCGGCAAGCATACTGCTATCTTAAAAGTATCCGCTGAAGTTTGCCTAAGCTGTGGAGAACGGTTGTACTCTGTGGAAACAGTTAGGAAATTTGCCAAAATTAGACAGCAATTGCAGCGAGAAGAGACTCAAGAATTTCAAGCGATGGGGCAATCTTTTCGAGTTGGATAAGTTATACGATAAAAAGAATGAAAAACCTAACTCAATTAACCCAGCTTGAATTAGTGCTGCTAGAATTAGTAGCTAAAGGTCAAGGAAAGTGGACTTGGTACGAACTCGCGAATGGACTTTCCCGTCGAGATGTACCGCGAGAACCTGACATGATGGTTGTCTTAAAAAAACTGGCTGCTGATGGCTTGGTTCAGCGATATGTAGAAACAGGTTCGCCTCGCGATAGATGGGAATTGACAACTGAGGGGACGATTTTGTTGACAGATGCAACTGCTTCTGAACTGACTACTTTATGCAAATATGTTGAAGTTTAACTTAGAAACCAGATTTGTATAGCGGTTCTCAAATAAGTGAGGTACGTAGTCGATGCTCTAGCCCTCTTACTTGTGCTTATGTAGCTTGCGTGAGGTAAGCACCGCCATCAACTCCCATTACCAATTAATACTCATACCTCATTTACCTGAAAAAGGCTATAGTTTGCATTAACAATCAAGACTATCAAGCCTCTTTGGAAGTGCGAAAAATCTACCAAATAATACCGGATATTCGCGCTGCGGAACATCAATTTATCCGAGTTATTGACGAATCCGGCGAAGATTATTTGTATCCAGTTGCATATTTTGTGCCGCATTGCCGAAAGCCGTAGCAGTAGTATTTGCATATCCCACTCGGCGGTTGAAACCGATCGTGCACAAACAAAATCTGCCTCCGCAGACAAGCGAGATCGAGGAGGCATTTAAGCCACATTCGATATCATAGCAAATCCTGCTTTAACATCGGGTTGATTCTTCAGTCCCCCTCTGCTAGGACTTGGTTTGACAAGAAACGATTTCAATCGCCGATCGCCTAAAATCAAAAATCAGCTACAATAAAAAATTAAAAAGCAATCAAAAAACATCGCCATGAGCGTAATTGCAGCCAAATGGACGATCGCCCAATACCACCAAATGATATCTGCGGGCATCTTAGAACATCGGCGCGTAGAGTTGCTAAAAGGAGAAATTGTAGAAATGTCGCCGGAAGGAGAACCCCACGCCTATTTTAGCAGCGAAGCAGGAGCATATCTGATCCGGCTGTTAGGCGATCGCGCTACAATCCGATCGGCAAAACCAATTACCCTTCCTAACAACTCGGAACCAGAACCAGATATTGCGATCGTACAGCCCTTGGGCCGCACATACCTCGAACATCACCCCTATCCAGAAAACATTTTTTGGCTGATTGAATACTCTGATTCCACTCTGATCAAAGACTTGGAGACGAAAACGAAAATCTATGCTGAAGTCGGAATCCCCGAATACTGGGTAGTTAACCTCAAAAACAGACAGTTAGTCGTATTTCGAGACCCCCAAGACGGAGATTATGCTTCCAAATTCACGCTAACAGGTGGAACAGTTAACCCGATCGCATTTCCCGATGTAATTATATCCGTAAGTGCGATCGTCAGCAATTAAGGCAATTCTCCTATGATTTAAGGCAGGTTTGATAGAGGTAGAGCGAGATTTGCCGTTGGGTGGAAGCGGGTTTATGAGATTATGGGTCAAAGGCACAGATTGTTTGTAAAACTCGCCCCTACGAGAATTCATCCCGCCGCAGACTCCAACCACGCAATCAAATCCTCTTGACTCCTAAAATCCAACAAAGCCTCTCCCAAATCATCTAACTGTTCCGCAGATAACCCCTGGATGCGAGTTTGAACTTCCAGTGTAACATCACCCACCCGCCGCACTATCTGACGCATAATTAATCCTATTTCCCCTTCAATTTTACCCCTTTCGATTCCCTGTTCGATTCCTTGTTCGATTCCTTGTTGTATTCCCTGTTCAATCCCCTGTTGTATACCAATTTCTATCCCTTTCATCACAGACCCGATTTGGTCTTGAATAAACATTTCTCGTTTGTCTACATCATTCAATTCGTCAAGTGTCAAATTTGCTCGGTTGGCAATTCCCAGCGCGGTATTAATCTCTTCAATAGACCCCAATGTATCTGGTACTGCTTCCAAAGAGGGCGCGTTTTTCATAAAGTAGAGCCATTTTTCCGGCAGAGTTTCGAGTTCATTCAATTCTTTTTTGAATTTCGGCAACTCGACAAACACTAACTTTAACTCGCAGTTGGGATAGACAAATTTCTCTTCGGTTTCTGTGAACTCAAAGTTAGAGATTAGTTTTTCGGTGTTTTCAAATAAGATAAAGTCGGTGATGGTTAAAGCAATGACCGGATTTAACTTTAAATAACCTTCTCCAGCTTTGAGTTGAGTAGAATAGGTTTTCGCTGCATTGTATACTACCCGTTTTTCAAAGGCGGCGACGTTGAGTACCTGCATTTCCACAATCACGGTTTTGTTGCCGGTAATCTTGGCTTTGACATCCAGGTAAGTGTCCTTCAATCCTGTAACGCTTCCTGCTGAATAAGGGTCAATTATTTCTATTTCTTGGATGGTGGGTTCTCCGTTATACAGCATTGCATTTAGGAAGCTGATGAGAATTTCTGGGTGTTCGGAAGAAGCGAATATTTTTTTGAATGCAAAGTCTGTTTTGGGGCTGATGAAACGCATATATTTTATAGGAGTTTTTTATTAACCGCAGAGGGCGCAGAGGACGCAGAGGAGGAGAAAAGAGAGGAAGATGGATATTGACAAATATTGGAAGGGTTGGGTTTTGTTGTCTCAACCCAACCTATTATCTGAATGCTTTTATCAGCCTGTGGCTTCAGTAGTAGTTGCAGGCGACATAACTAGCTTTCCAGTTATATCCATCGTCGCCAGTTTCAGCACTTCATTAAAAGCTAAACCCCGAATTTTGAGTTCCCACCGAATGCCTTTTGCTTTCATTCGCTTGGCTTTCCGCATATCGACATCAGCAGCTTTTTGATGCAAGAGCAAATATTTCATTGCTGCTGTAGCTTCGACTTTTGTGGGAAATGCAATATAGCTGATAAATCCGCCGTCCCAGTGATTGGCGTTGCGGACGCTGCTGATAGTCGCCACTCTCGGACTAAAGCGGTTCCAGTAAAAGTCGCTGTAGCCGATCGACTCTGTTTTTACTTGGAGTTTGTTTGCCATTTGACTTAACTCCTATAACCTTGTGTGTGCGGGGTTTGCAGTAACAATTTGCTGCTGTTACTATTATAGCATTGGGAAGTGGGAAGTGGGAGCCAATGCTGGCTGTTGTTTTACTTCCCTGACTGCTTCCGTGAAGTCGGGAAAGTAAAATATCGCCAATATCTTTAGTTCTTTTTTGTCTCGAATACAACTGCATTAAAAAGCTCTACAAGCTTGAAGTCTGAATAAACCGATAAATACAAATACTTTTCCAGTTTCTGCCGATTTCTAGGTAAAAATAAACCTAAGCCTGATAAGTTTTTATACTTATGTCTAATTCTTGAGTCCAGTAATTCACCATTCTGTTGCACTCTCTGAAGGAGAAGATTATTTAAAAATAACAATAAATCTTTACAAGGTGACGGACTTGCACCTGATAATTGTGTAAGTTTTTGTAAAAAATTTGCGAAATCAACAAAGGTTTCTCCAGAGCTATGATAAACTACTACAGTATTGTTATTATAAAAATTGACTTGTGGCCCTAAAATTGAGGATATAAAAACTTTCACAGGCGCAATATCTGCTTGCAAAATAGAATCAATCACAACATTAACTTTTTCTGGCAAGTAGCGGAAATAATGATTGTTAGTTAATGTCAAACTATGGTACATATCAGGCTGTTCACAATCCATAATCTTTTTAGCTAGCTGAGAACCATCAATGTCTGGATAATCGCTCAAATGACTTAACAATTGCTCATAATAGTAATTTGGCGCTCCAAGTTGAAGTTGAGATGAAAGCGTATACTTAGCAGTATTTTGGAAGGTATGGTGTACTTCAATATTTCCTTTATTACAATTTTGAAAAAATAATAATTCTAGATTTCCCTTGACAGAGCGGTTAAAATCAAATATAACTTGATTTATTTTTTGAAGATTCATCCATCTAATTTCTGAAATTAAAGGGGAGGTGGGATGTTCGTCGGGGCTTATTTCCATAAGCGTTCCACTATGACCTAAAAACACAATAGCCCAGCGTTTGGCTTGAAATTGAGATTGTGCCCAAGTCAGATACTCACTCAAGACTTCTGCACTACTACTATCTGCTGTTTCTAAGTATTGCGTATCAACTTTACCTTGGCTAATGATGCTTCTAGAAACTTGTGCTGCTCCACTAAAGTCTGATTGTACTACGACCAAAACCTTGTCATTTTTTACACCTTTACTAAGCATTTGAATAATTGGTTGTCCGAATCTTGAGAGATTATTGTCATAGGGCATCCAGTATAGTAATATCCAGTCATAATGATTTTTGACCGTACTTCCAAGCATATATTGGTCTCCATAGTAATATATTGTCTCTATTAAAGAACTAATACTTACTGTTATCAATTTGATTGCTTTTCTTCTTTTCACTTTATCTGCTCCTGATTGAGGATAGTCAGCTTTTTGTAGACTGTATTTTGGCTAACTAAAACCTCAATTCATATTCAGCAGTGACGCGGTTGTCTCCTTGAAAATTACTCGAACTTCTGAGTAAAATTTTATCGCTCAATCGATAGCGCACAGTAAATTCTGTCGGTTGATTTGCTGACAAAACTCGAATGATAGAGGCTGAAATATTGCGCGTGATGTCAAACCCAACTTCTAAACCTAAACCGAGAGAACCCGCACCAGAACTGGAACTAGCACTTTGTGCTTCGTTGCCTCTAATCCGAGTGGGAAATAAGCGAAATTCGCTCAATCCTGTGGCGTTAGTAATCGCAGATTGAAGGTTGTTCAATAAACCCGCACCCGCTAAATTTGCGATCGCCAGTGTACTGTCTCCCTGTCCCAAAGTCTGCACGAAACTGCCGCCTAACAGCGCTACAATCTCTGTTTCCGATCGACTCGGAGAGCTCCTCAACTCCAGACTTTCCGCCAACTGAGAAGCCCTTCCCTGCACTAACGCTTGAATTCGGACACTCCGCACGCTGCCGAAAGTTGTCGGTTCGTCTGCTATTTCAGAGGCTACAGATGCGCCGGGAGTGCGGAACCGCGTTACTTCCTGCACCGAAGTTGCTAACCTCACATCCAGCGTCGGATCGAGTCCTTGTGTTGGTATAAAGGTCGCAGTCTGCGGGTATCCTCGATCGAGTTTAAACTGCGTTGTAAACAAATTCACCGACCCCGAAGTCAACCGAATCGTACCCTCCGGGCGGAGGTCATCTAAAGTTCCGTTCACCGTCAAGCCCCCAGTCGCCTGAAAACTCAATATCGGCGCACTTGTTACCCGAATTCCCCGGCCCAAATTCAGCCGCAAATCGTTCAATCCAACTTCAAAGGAAGGGGAAGGAGAAGGAGAAGGGGAAGTCGCAGCAGAAGGGGAAGCAGAAACATCAGTCGCAGGGGAAGGGGAAGATGTGGAAGGAGAATCAGAAGCAGAAGCAGAAGAGGAAGAAGCTAACTGAGTTGTGCCGCCGCCAGCACTGGGCAAAAATACTTCGCCGTTGTAAAGTTCAATATTACCGCTCAACTGCGGGCGCCTAGCCGTGCCCCTTGCTTGCACTTGACCGACAACGCCGCCGCTGTACAATCCTCTGAGATTTAGGGCTAACTTGTCGAGATTTACAGCCAAAGGATTATCCGCATCGACATCGCCCTCCGCGAAGGGCACAGACAGCGGAATCACGCCCTGGGCGACAACTTCTCCCTGACTCAACTGTCCCCGAATTCCCTCTACCCGAATACGATCGCCCTCAAAGCGCACCGTCCCAGTCAGCCCTGTCAGCGGTTCTGGGAAGGCTCTCGCCCGGACGGTTGCATTTTCAAAATTCGCGATTCCTTGCGCTACAGGGTCTTGCAGCGTTCCTCCGACGCGAATTTGCACCTGTCCCTGACCGCTGACCCACGCAACTTGCGGAGTCAATACATTAATAATTGCCAAACCTTCATTTTTCAAATTCGCCCTCAAATCGATTTGATTGCTGTCAGCTTTCACGGCTGCAAACGGCAACTCAAAAGGCAAACTTCCCTGCACTTCAATCGGTTCGGTTTGAGTTACCAAAGCGCTGCCGCCAAAATTCAGGCGGGCGTTGCTGTAACTGAAACTGCCGTCGGCTTGTTTAATCGGTTCTCCGTTTAGCGTACCTTCCAGCAAACTCAATTCCCCGGTGGCTTGCGGATTTTCCAAACTGCCGGCCAAATTCGCCCGCAAATTCAAATTTCCCGTGACATCCACAAAAGGCAATTCCACCAGTTTTGCCAACTCTTCCACCGGCACATTTTCTACCCGCAACTGCCCGGATTGAGCTTTTTGCCCGAGTTGTCCCGAAAAGCCGATCGCACTTTTGCCCGATCGAATTTCCAAAGGCAAAACAGTTAAAATCCCGTCCTGAAAACTGCCTTCAATGCTGAACTTTTCAGCGACATATTTTCCCCACTGCCAGTTATCGCCTTTCACGTTAAATTGAGCTTGCACGCCAGTTTGCAAAGAACCCGCGACAGCAATTTCCGCGCCAAAAGTGCCTTGCAATTGAGATAGCGCAGGCAATTTTTCTGATGATTTTACTGCCTGCTGCTGCTGCAAAATTGTTTCAATTTCTGCCAAGCGGCGCAACTGTTCGATTAGCGGGGCATCCGGTTCTCCGACTGCCACAGTTTGCACGTCGCCACTGTCACCGTAAACGGGAGGTTTTAGGCCTCTCGCCAAGTCGCCTAAATTGAAATATTGCAAAGCGGCTAAAACCTGCTGCAAATTGCCTTGCTGGACGTTAACTTTCCCGGCAAATTTCGGGTTTGCGCCTGTTTGAACATTACCGGAAATTAAGTATTGACCGCTGCCTTGGCGGAATATGCCATTTGTGAGAGTGGCGCTGCCGTTAGCGTAGCTGAATTCGGCTTGGAAACTGTCACCTTTAATGTAGCCGATCGCCGGTTGGGCGATCGCAATTTGTCCGCTTGCTTGCAAAGTCGCCGGATTTAACGGCATCTTCCAACCCGGCACATTTACTTGTCCCGAAACCGTACCGGTAATCGGCCCCAAACCCGCCTCTTTACCGGGTGATAAATTCAAAGCAGCGAGGGGAAAATCGCTTAAATTGACTCGCAAAGTTTCTCCCTCAGTTTGGCCGCGGGCTACCGATTCCCCGCGTTGAACTAAGAAAGATGTCGGCAGAAAAGATTGATTTAAAGCTACTTCAATTTTGTCTTGGCGTCCGGCCAAACGCAAATCTACACTTTTCCCAGCATCCGCATTCACAGTCCCCGCCAGTACCGGGTCAAAAGCGATTTGATTTACTGCTAAATCCCGCACTTCCACGTCGCCAACTAAGCTGAGGGCGGCGAGGGTTCCGGTGAGGCGGCCGGTAAAATCGACGTTGCCGCGCAGGGGTTGGCTTTGCTGTGAGGAATTTTTGTCCCCAATTGCAGACAAAAATGCTAACTGTTCTGCTGGCAAAGCTGCCAGGTTAAAGTTGGAGAGTTTGACATTCAAGTCCAAATTGGAAACCGAAGGCAATCCTTTACCTGCGAGTTCGACATTAACAAAGCCGTTGGCTGTCAAACCGGGAGTTGTGGCGTTCTCAATTTCCACCCGTTTTCCGTCCCAATTAAATACTGCCTCAAAAGGTTGTTTCAGAAACGGCAATTCGGAGATGCGGAAACTGCCGCCGGCGCGAACTGTTTGTGGGGAAGCGGCAATCGGCCCGGATAAATTGATATTGCCGTTAAACAGTCCTCGAAGCTGGGGGAGATTTTGGGTACCGGAGACTACACCGCCGGTTTGCAAGCTTTGGCGCTGGGCTTCAAAGGCTTGCTGGAAGCGACTTAGAGCAATTTGCTCGCCCTCGATAGACGCGCGCCAATTCCCCGATGCGGCGCTGCCTTTAGCATTGACAATTCCTCCGCCGTTGGCGAGTCGAATTTGTCCGTCGCCGTTGGCGGTGATGCCGTTGGCGGTTAGATTATCTACTGTTCCCAAAATGCGGACTTTTCCGTCGAGGGTTCCGTTAATTTCTTGCGGTAAATCCGCTGTCAGCAAACCTGTTTGTTTGAGGGTTTGTTCTAAATTACTGACGGCAATTCCGTTCGTTTCCAGCAATGCTTGCAAGTTGCCGTTTTCCAATTTTGCCGTAGTATCGATCGCCCCGAGTCGATCGGCCAAAATCCGCCCTTCTCCGCTAGCACTAATTCCCTTCGCTGTCAAGTTATCCAAACTGCCCGCTGCTTGGAATTGGCCGTTAACTCTGCCGTCAAATCCTTTAGGCAAAGTTGCCGTTAGCGTAAACAGTTGGAGATTGCGAACAGTTTGTTCTAAGCGGCTGAGAATAACTCGATCGGCATCGGCGAAAGCTTGCCAGCGTCTGTCTTCTAATTTACCTCTAAAAGCAACAGTACCGTCGGCTATATTGAGTTTGCCGCTGCTGTTGACAGAAATATCGGCGGCGGTTGAATTATCAAGATTGCCGCTGGCTTGAATTTGATTCGATATTTGTCCGTCTAACGATTTTAGATTTTGGATTTTGGATTTTAGATTGTTGAGATTGGCGACTGTTTGGGGATTGTCAGCAGTGAAAGCTAAGCCAACATCTAACAGGGGCAATCCTAAATTTACCAGACGGCTGATGGAAGTGCGATCGGTTTCTGCCGTTCCCTGCCAATTTCCCGCTGCCAATTCTCCTTTAAAATTCACATTGCTGTCGGCAAGATTGAGTCTGCCGCTGCCGCTGGCATTGATGCTGCTAGCAGTCAAATTGTCAAGACTTCCCGATGCTGTAAATTGACTCGATAGCAGTCCGTCAATCGATTTTAGATTTTGGATTTTGGATTTTAGATTGTTAAGATTGGCAGATTGCTGATTTTCGGGATTGAATGCTGAAGCCACATCTAAAATCGGCAGTGTCAAATCTACTAAGCGGTTGATGGAAGTGCGATCGGTTTGTGCTGTTGCTTGCCAGTTTCCCGCTGCCAATTCTCCTTTCAGATTGACATTGCTGTCGGCAAAATTGAGCCGGCCGTTGCCATTAATATTGATGCCGCCTGCAGTCAAATTGTCAACATTTCCCGCCGCTTGAAATTCACCTGCTAACAGTCCGTTTAACGATTTTAGATTTTGGATTTTGGATTTTAGATTTTCTAAATTTGCGGCGGTTGAAGTGTTAGAATTAGCACGGGCTAAAAACGGCAATCCAATATCAATTAATTGATTTACAGCAACTTTTTTAGTGTTGCCAATAACTTGCCAGCGGCCAGATTCTAGTTCGCCATTAACATCAACAATACTGTCAGCAATATTCAGCGTTCCTTTGCCCGTCGCAGCGATCGCATTTAAACTCAAATTGTCCAGAGTTCCTGCTGCTTCGGCGGTTCCGCTGAACAAACCCGCTAGTTCAGGAGGCAAATTCAGCCCCGGCACGACTTGCTGCAAACGGTTGAGGGCCACGCCATTGCCCTCGATCAAAGCTTGCCACTGACGGTCTTTTAGCGCAGCATCCACGTTAACAGAAGCATCGCCAATTTTCACAACTGTATTTTGCAAATCCGCCGAATTGCCTCCGGCTCTAATTTCGCCCGCTGCGGGGAAAGTTCCTTGCGGTGCTTGCCATTTAACTCTCGCTTGAATGTTGTCTAACGGGCCGAAAATTTGAGTTTTTGCGGAGACATTGCCAATTTTAACAGTAGCAGGAATCTGGAGAGCGTAAATTTGGGCGAGGTTATCTGCAGGCAAGTTTTCAGCTTGTAAATCAAACACCAAACCCGATCGCGAATTCTCACTTCCCAAAGCAATATCGACTTCACCTTTCCCGCCAATTTTACCACCCGCCGCCGGCACTACCAAAATATCGCTCAAAGTCAAAGCTAAAGAGGAAAAAGGAGGAATAGAAGATTGAGCATTGGGATTTGGGGTTTGAGCCATTCTCCCCCGTTCCAATTTGAAATTAGTGCTAATATTATTTAATTGCAGTCGATCGACCGTAGCGGGTTTTGTCGAGGCGATCGTACCTGTCAGCACCGGCAAAGCAACGGTTCCAGTCAGCTTAGCATCCGCCTTCACTTCCCCCGCAACAGCAACCGGCAATACTACTTTCTGCCCTAACTCTGTTTCCACCGCACTGACAACACTTGCAAAAGCGACTGGTTGCACGTTCGTTGTCAGATTGAAGTTAGCTCGATCCAAATTAAAATTAGTTCCAGTTGCAACTGTTCCTGCTATTTTCAGCGGAATTAGACCGTAATTAGCCGCCAGACTATCGACAATCACATTAGTTCCCTGAAACCGCAACTGACCGCTGCTATTTTGTATAATTTGTTTCAGCGGAGCAATACTCGCTTGCACTCCGCCAAAACTAGCCGTTCCCACAATTCCCGATACTTTATTGTCTCGCAATTGCACGGTCAAATTGCCATTAGCAAGACCTTTTTGTAAAATAATGCCTGCGGGAAGTTTCAGCAGTCGAGCGAGGTCGGACAAAGGCAAATTTTGACCTTGCAACTGCACGTTAGTTTGAGCGGCTGGTAACAGAGAATCAGCTTTAACTATAAAATTATCGCTGTTAGTAAACTGACCGTTTAGTTCGTAGAGAACGCGGTGATTTTGGTCGCGGAATAAAACACTGCCATTTTTCAAATTTACAGAAATCGGAGCCGAAGTTTTCTGTCCGACTGCGGGACTCGGCACCAAAACTGCGGCGACATTTTCAGCTCGAATTGCCTCAACTTCAGTTTTAAATAAACCCGGAGATTTCGGCTCCCCAGTTGGAATATTAACCCAGCGACCTTTAGCATCCTGTTCGATATAAGCGCTGGGTTTAACTAAGGTAATATCTAATTTGAGAGTGCGGTTGAACAGCAATTGCCAAACTGAAAATTGCACTTCCACTGCTTCTGTAGAAGCGTAATCTGGATCGGTTGGAGTTGCAGGTAAAGTCGATCGGCCAAACCGCAAACTTGTCGGAGAAAATCTCTCCAAACGTCCGATTTGCACAGGCCGCTTCAGCAACTGACTGACTTCAGTTTCCACCAAAGGAGCTAACTTCTCCCGCACCCACTGGTGTGCTACCGCCGCCCCAACCAAGGCGATAATGCCCAATCCCGTACCGCTAAGCAGCAGCAGACGCCACCAGCGGCGGTGGGGACGGGGTGCGAGTTGATTTTTGTTATCGTCCGAGTTAGTCATGGGTGTTTCTCAAAAATCAGAGAATTCAGGAATTAAGGGAATCAGCCGATTTTAGACAGGTATAATTTCTGTGATTCGCCGCTTCGGGCCTTCTGCCTTTGGTAGACTCAGAACAGAGGTCGGAAGTGCCGATCCCCGGATCGAACGCAGGCAAAAGGTAGGCCCCCACTCCAGGGTAGACTCCAGAAACCTTTACCGAACTTAATCAAAACACGCAACACCACCTAAAACCAAGTCCTCCAAATCCTCCAAATCCTCTAGATTCCCCCCGCAGTAAAGGATTGGTGGTGAATCTCAAATCTCAAATCTCCAACCAAGTCGTTCAAATGCCCCAACTCCTTTCGAGCCCGCCAGTGCAGGATCGATCGTCAATCTAAAATCTAAAATCTAAAATCTAAAATCGGTTAGATTCCCCCCACAGTGCAGGATTGGTGTTGAATCTCAAATCTCAAATCTCCAACCAAGTCGTCCAAATGCCCCAACTCCTTTCGATTCGAGCCCGCCAGTGCAGGATCGATCGTCAATCTAAAATCTAAAATCTAAAATCGGTTAGATTCCCCCCGCAGTGCAGGATTGGTGGTGAATCTCAAATCTCAAATCTCAAACCAAGTCGTCCAAAGGCCCCAACTCCTTTCGCTCCACCACTGGCGGGATCGATCTAAAATCTAAAATCTAAAATCTAAAATCTAAAATCTAAAATCGACTGATTGGTTGCCCGATCGCTCCTAAGATAAAAAAACGGTGGTTAAGAAGGTCTTTAAAACTTATGCGAGTGTTCGTCTTACTCTTCAATGCCCGCACCGAGAATGAGGGAATTCATACCATACAACTCGGCGATCGCAACAAAGTTCTGATGTTTGAGTCAGAAGACGACGCCACCCGCTTTGGCGTGATGTTGGAAGCTCAGGATTTTCCCGAACCCACTGTCGAGGCGCTCGACGATGAGGAAATCAAGGAGTTCTGCGAGAGTGTTGATTATGATTGGGAACTGGTGCCTGCGGGTGCGCTGGCGATTCCGCCAGAAGACAATGTAGCACAGACTCAGTGGCAGGCGGAGTCGGAGCCGGAGTCGGAGCCGGATTCTGACGTTTCCCAAAACGAACTGGATTCTATTCGCCGCCGACTCGAAGGACTTTTGTAATAGTCATTAGTCATTAGTCATTAGTCATTAGTTATTGGTAATGGGTAATGGGTAATGGGTAATGGGTAATTGCCTCTCTCTCGGAAGTAGATTTAGCCGATCGCCCGCAAGCGAAAATTTCGAGCCTTTGAGTCACGACTTCACCAAGATCGCCAGCGGGCAGGCAATGCGTACCCTATTTTGTACACCTAATGACTGTTGACTAATGACCAATGACTAATGACCAATGACCAATGACTAATGACTAATCAAAAAACATGAAAAATTTGGAAGAACGGGGCCATCTGCTGACTGAACAGGTGAATGCCAACAGCGAGAATTTAGACCAACTCAGTTCGATCGAATTAGTGGACTTGTTCAACCGGGAAGACGCCCAAACCTTAAGCGCGATCGCCCGCGCCCGCGAACATTTAGCGCGAGCGATCGACATTGCAGCCGAGTCTCTGCGTCAAGGAGGCCGCCTGTTTTACGTCGGTGCGGGTACTTCCGGGCGTTTGGGGGTGCTGGATGCCGCCGAGTGTCCCCCCACCTTCTGCACGCCACCAGAACTCGTACAGGGCATAATTGCCGGGGGTGCGGGGGCTTTGGTGCGGAGTTCGGAGGATTTGGAGGATCGGGCTGAGGATGGGGCTGAGGCGATCGCCCACCGTCACATTACCAACTTAGATGTGGTTGTCGGAATTACGGCTGGAGGTACGACGCCCTTTGTAGCCGGTGCTTTGCACGCGGCGCGCCAGCGGGGAGCGAAGACTGTGTTTGTGGCCTGCGTACCCGTCGAACAAGTGAGTTTTGAGGCTGATGTTGATATTCGGTTGTTGGTTGGCCCGGAAATAGTGGCGGGTTCGACGCGCTTGAAAGCGGGTACGGTGACAAAAATGGCTTTGAATATCATTTCGACTGGGGTAATGGTGAAGCTGGGGAAGGTATACGGAAATCGGATGGTTGATGTGGCGGTGACTAATAAGAAATTGCGCGATCGGGCTGTGCGGATGTTGCAGGATTTGACTGATTTGAGCCGGGATGAAGCGGGTTTTTTGCTCGAAAAAAGCGGCAAGTCTGTAAAATTAGCTTTGATGATGCACTGGACTGGTTTGGAGAAGGAAGAGTGCGATCGAATTTTGGGCGAGTTTCAAGGAAATTTGCGATCGGCTGTGGCATCAATTAGTCAGTAGTCAGCAGTCAGTAGTCAGTAGTCATTAGTCAGTTGTTATTGGTTATTGGTTATATCATGGACGGTTGCATCGGAATAATATATTTGAATGATATCAGTGCGAGCGTCTCGCTCGCGAGCGAGACGCTCGCACTGATATCATTCCGATGCTGCCGGATTTGATATTATTCCCCATTCCCCATTCCCCCATTCCCATTCAGTTGTCATCAGTCATTTGCGATATCGATTCCAAAAATTGTGAAAGCTCTTCCGCCGATCTGATGTGATAAACACTTTTGGTATTTTGAGCGCGATCGACATACTCGCGATATCTGGGAGTTAAATACTTGTGACACAACCAAAGAGCGCGGTAACTATTAATTAAACTCTTCAATATCGGACTGTTTTCAGGCCAGCCTTCAGGCGGTATAAAGCTACCTGAAATCAGCCGTTTAGTCACCCACCAAAAATGCACGTATAGCGGTAAGCTGTTCAGCATCTAAAACGCATATTGTATGATACAATATGATGATATTTGTAAAAAGTCAATGCCTACTAAAAACTTCCTCAGTTCCGAGACAAAGGAAACTCTGCAACAAGCATTAAAAGAGCATGAGCATCCAGATATTCGGCAAAGAGCCTTAATTTTTTTGTTACTAAATAACGGAAATACACAGGCTCAAACTGCTGAACTAATTGGATGTTCTCTCAGAAAAGTTGCTGATTGGAGCATTCATGGTGAGCCTGAAAATTTAGATAGTTTTAAAGATGATAGGATGAAGGGTAACTACCGAAAAGCTACAGAAGAATACATTGATTTACTTCTAGAGACAATTGAAGTAGAACCTGAGAAATATGGCTATGAATTCGGGAGATGGACAACAGCTAGACTTGCCATATATCTAGGAGAAAAAACAGGAATTGAGCTGAGTAGTACCCAAGTAAGGAGGATTTTAAAAGCAAAAAAGTATGTTTACCTCGCTCGCTAAATATAGCTTAGAGGATAAGCAAGATACCGTAGAGAGGGGTTTATTTAAAGATAAATTAGCTGAGTATCTAAGAATAGCAAAAGAATCTCCAACTCTTTTACAGGTATGGTTTTGGGATGAGAGTGGATTTAGTTTGAGGGTCATCAGAAGAAAAAATTGGTGTAAAAAAGGGACTCGAAGTAATAAAAGAGGAGACCGACGAAAAGGTCGTATTAATGTCATGGGCGGAGTGAGATATTCAGATAAGAAAAGATGGGTAGATTTTATTCCATCTGGAAATTCTGCTAATTTTTATGCAGTGCTGAAAAAATTTTATGGAGATTTAAGAGCAGAGTGGATATCGCAAGGGAATTTAGCGGAAGACTTTAAAGATAAAGGCTGTAAATTTGCGATCATCTTAGACAACGCTAGTTTTCATAAAAAAGCAGAGATTTTGGAGAAAATAGCGACGGAGATGCCGAATTTAATCATAGAGTTTTTGCCCAAATATAGCCCTGACTATAACTTAGTTGAATTAGTATGGCATTCGGCAAAGGAATATGTTGCTAATAGATTATTTGAATCCATTGAAAAACTAGAATCACTATTAAATAAACTGTTAAATGAAGGAGAACTAATTATGAAATGGAACCGAAAAATAAAAAACAAAGGCAACTCAGTTAATGCAGTTTAGATGTTTGACAGCTTAAATCGACAAAAACCAGACTATCCGCCTCATTGAGTCGCAGCCAGAGGGTTTCCCTGCAACCAAACCCGTCAATCGATTGCGCGATTTTAGATTTTAGATTTTAGATTAAAGAATTGAAGCATTGACCCCACGGATCGAGTCGGGGGGCAAGTTTCATCGGATACAGGTTTTTTATTTCTCCACAGATGAATCACGTGGCGGGTATCCTGGATGCTTTCGGTCAATAATCCATCGATCGGTCGCCAGAATTTGATCGATGTAAAGTGGCAAATCAGTGATTTCCGATAATCTCTTGCTGAGAGTTGATTTACCGCCTCCAGCGTTACCAAACACGGCTACTTTTTTCATAATTTCCTTTTTAGTAATTTAGTAATTTAGTTATTAGTCATTAGTTATCAGTAGCGGACTAAAAGCTGAAGGTCGATCGACTTTGTAGCTTTCAAAAAAGTCAATTACGGTGATTTTTGGCGCGGATCGTTGACGTTTTTGAGAAAGGCGATTAGGGTGAGTATATATACTTGTTGTTTGGCGATCGCTCCTTAGTTAAAAAAGCCGTTTCTGAAGCCAACGCACCTAGTACGAGACTGCTGGATACTCTACCCACTTTGAAATTTCAAACCGAATCCTATGCAACCAAAGCCTAACCTTAACCTATACTCATCGTTGGGGCATCTCCCCTGGCTGAAAAAAAGCTACACTGCCAAAATTATGGTAGTTGCATTTTTAGGCACGCACGTTCCTTTGCTAACCTTAATCGCCTGGTTTCTTACCTCAAATGCTTACTCTGTAGAGACATCAGTCCGGGTTCTGCTGATTGCTCTGCTGGCGACATTAGCGGGTACGGCAGCAACGCTTTATACGCTACGCTACCTCCTGGTTCCGGTAATCTTAACCTCGGAGGCTCTACAAAACTACCTCGATACAAGAACATTGCCGAACTTACCCACAGAGTTTGCTGATGAAGTCGGTACGCTGATGGCAAATTCCTCACAAACGCTTTACAAACTCGATGAATTGATTGATTACATTACCAACTACGATAAACTGACTGGATTGCCAAATCGTGACTTGTTCTGCGATCGCCTGAATCAAACCCGATCTCAAAATCACTCACCTTTGGTCGCAGTGCTGGTATTGGGTATCGATGATTTCACAGGGATTCGCCATTCGTTGGAGCCTGAGATATGCGACTTACTAATTAGAGCCGTTTCCCAACGGGTGGTACAGTGCATGGATCGGTCAGATGTCTTGGCGCGTTTGAGCGACGGTGAGTTTGCGATCGCTCGCAGCGAACTCCCCTCGCTGGAGAGTGTGGTCAAGCTATCCCAACTGCTGCTGAGTACGCTAGCAAAACCTTTCTCTGTAGAGGGCAACCAGATCCACCTCACCGCCAGTCTTGGCATTACATTGAACCATTTAGAAAATACCAATTCTGCAGAGCAACTTCTTCAGCAAGCTGGCTTCGCACTCCATCAGGCAAAGCAGCAAGGGCGGAGTCAATATCAGTTTTATTCACCAGAAATGAACCTTCAGTTACAGGAGCGACTGGCCCTAGAAAATAACCTGCGCGGAGCGCTGGAACGTAACGAACTGCTGGTTTACTATCAACCGCTGATCGACCTGCACAGCGGAAAGGTGACAGCAACGGAGGCGCTGGTTCGCTGGCAGCATTCTACAGAGGGTTTGGTCTCTCCGGCAAAATTTATTCCGATCGCCGAAGCCAATGGCGAGATCGTGCCCATTGGTGAATGGATCTTGCGAACGGCTTGCGCTCAAACCCGTCGCTGGCAACTGGCTGGGCTGCCAGCGCTGCGGATTTCGGTGAATCTGTCGGCTCGACAATTTGAGCAGGCGAATCTGGTTGAGATGGTTTGCCAAATTTTGGCCGAGACGGAACTCGAAGCTGCGTATTTAGAACTGGAAGTGACTGAAACTGCCTTGATGACTGACATTGAGCGATCGGTCAAAACCTTGTTGCAACTGCGAGAACTTGGCGTGTCGCTTGCCCTAGACGACTTTGGCACGGGTTATTCTTCCCTCAACTACCTGCAACGGTTTCCGGTTAATATGCTCAAGATCGATCGATCGTTTGTCAACGATATACTGTCTAACCCGGACAGCGCCACCATTACTGATGCGATCATTGCTCTGGCAAAAAGTCTGCGGTTAACGATCACCGCAGAAGGCATTGAAACCAAGGAGCAGCGTGACTACCTGCAAGCGCGAGGCTGCGATGAAGGTCAAGGGTTTTACTTCAGTCGCCCTGCTAACGCTGATACAATAACCAAACTGCTAAAAGACTCGTTTCAGTCTGAGGCAGTATCTATGCCTCTTGCCAGCCACTTTTGAGCTGCACCATTGGCTTTCACTGGGAGTGCGATCGTAAAGCGCTCTCGTTTTTAGATTCCTGACTTCTCCAAGAAGTCGGGAATCTGGGTAAGCTGTTCTGCATTTAAATTGTCTATCAAAAAACAATCCAACTCTTGTGGGGAGTAGGGGTTGGGCGTCCCGCCCGCCCTGAATATGCAATTTAACTGCGCGACAGCTTATGCTGTTGCGGCATTTAAATTGTATGTCAAAAAACAATCCAACTCTTGTGGGGTGGGCGTCCCGCCCGCCCTGAATATGCAATTTAACTGCGCGACAGCTTATGCTGTTTTTTAGGCGTTGACAAAAACAGAAGATGCAAGCTGACTTTGACTGACACCCTGCACGATTCCCAAATAATTACTGCCAGACTTAATCGCCGTAGAAGCGATGCTTGCGCCTCCATCCAACTGCAAACTCACAGCTTCAAAAGTCAAGTTGGCAAATCCGATACCGTCAGTCAAACCAATCTTATCCCCGATCGCAAAATCGACGATCGCATCCGCACTAATTAAAGTAGCCGAAGCAGACAAACCTCCTGCTAAAATAAACGTATCATTTCCAGCGCCGCCGGTCAGAATATCTTGACCGCGATCGCCCGCCAACAAATCGTCGCCGTTACCGCCAATCAAGATATCATCTTCTTTGCCGCCGCGAATAGTATCGTTACCGTCCGATCCGATTAGCCGATCGTTATCGTTGTTGCCGCCGATAAAATCATTGCCAACACCGCCATCAATTGAATCCGATTCTTTGCCGCCCGATAAGCTGTCATTGCCACCTGCGCCGTTAATTGTATCCGCACCTTGCATTCCATTAATGCTATCAGCACCTTCTCCCCCAATGATATTATCTTTGCCGGAAAGGGCAAAAATTGGCAATCCCGCAGCATTTGTCGGTATTTGACTGTCGGCACTATCTGATAGGAAATAATTGCCGCCGCTGGCTGTATTTTGAGGTGCTTGTGTCGGGCTGCCGTCCCCTATAGCATTGGGTATTGGCGAAATAATCGATACCAATGTGTTGGGAGTCGGTGTCGGTGTCGGAGTCGGTGTCGGAGTCGGTGTGGGTGTCGGTGTGGGTGTCGGTGCGGGATTGACACTACCGTCAAGAGAAGTCGCAAAAACTTGCGTCCAATAGTGATTCCAATTTTCTGTACCAGTATCGTTGGCTAAGAAATAGTAACCAATCCCAATTTCTTTGAGATTGGGGTTAAGAATGTTAGCCCGGTGGCCGCTGCTGTTCATCCACGATGATACAACTTGTTCGGGTGTAGAAGATCCAGCAGCGATGTTTTCTGCTGCCGCTGAGAATTTATAGCCCGTTGCAGTAATGCGACTGGTGAATGACGAACCATCTTTTCCGGTATGATCGAAGAAGTCTTGCAGTGCCATGTTTTGGCTGTGATTTTCCGCGGCATTTAGTAACTGAGTATTTAAGGTTAGCGGGGACAAACCTAATTTACTGCGTTCTAAGTTGGTAAGTTCTAAAACTCTATAAATAAAGTTTTGATTGGTTGTGGTTGGTGAGGTTTGAGAAGCCGATCGCTCTCCTGTTAAAATGTCCGAGGATTGAGAACCTGAATTTTGTAGTTGTTCAAGCATGGGGATGATAAATAGTTTTAAGACTTGGCTTTGCTGGTAGATGGCTTACCGTCTTAACGATAGTTTCCGTTCTAAAAAACTTACCCATAGTTACCCAAGTCTAGACTGAGCTGGACATAGGTGATTTTGGTGTTGATTTCCTGGTTCATTGTAGCGGTAGCATGGCTGCCCAGA
>NZ_JAUBRJ010000056.1:0-53268 GCF_036701805.1 Microcoleus sp. N3A4 | reverse complement strand
TCCAAAATCTCAAATCTAAAATCCTCAAGCCCCCGAATTTATCCGTGGGGTCAATCTAAAATCTAAAATCTAAAATCGAATGACTGGAATTTCGCCATTGGGTTCAATGCTTCTATTTTGGGAAATTGGGGTGCCTAGGATTAAGGGGATTTACCGCTAAGAGCATTAAGGCTAAAGAAGGGGAACAGCTCAGCAAAGCCACGAGGTTTTTGTTGGCGATAACTTTCCAGTAGACGTGCAAGATTTTAGTTTAACAGATCGATCGATGGATTTGAGGCGAGCGCATAAAATTTTACTTTTTATTTGAGATTGCTTGTTGGTATTGAAAGTCTGCCTGCGCGGACTTTTTAGTTTGGGGATAAGCCGAGTCTAATTATTTGCCCGCGTAAGCCCCCATCCGTTCCTTGATAAACCGGATATAAAAATGCCTGAAAGTAGACTTAATCACCCGCGGCATACCAAAGTCGATCGGCATCATGTTTTCCGGTAACTTCCAATCCAAAACCTTGAGAGTTTCCGGCTGCAAAAGCGGAAAATCAATCGCCTCTAAATTCGAGCAAAGTCCCAATCTCATCGCCGCAGCTACAGTCGGAACCGCCGCCGGATCGGCATTAATAATTTCAACTAAAGTTCTGTCCAAGGCAAACACATCATCAGATGCGCCCAAAATTCCCAAAAACTTAGGTTCGCCGCCGCTTGGCCCGTTACCTTCGTGACCGATAATTGCATCCAAAATCGTCAAATTTGGGTTAATTGCCCGGGCAGTTTCTACCAGCATTTCACCGAACCTAGCGCTATCTTTGCCAGCTTCCATGTGCCACCAAGCCTTCATTTTGCCGGGGACACAGCCGAACAAATTTTTCACGCCCATTGTCACCGTTAATTGAACGTGAGATTTTAGTTTGGGCAAATTAATCACTACATCCGCTTCCATTGCTTCTTTGCAAATTCGCAGATGATTGAAATCTTCGCTGACAGTTTCGTAGCGTTTTCCTTGAAACTCAACTACTGGCAAATTCAGTTCTTCCAACAGCGGCAAATAACCGTTGGCTTTGGCTACACCCATTGCGCTACCAAAAGCTGGACTGTCACCTAAAAACGGTTTTCCTCCCGCTTCCACGACCATTTTAGCCACGCAGTAAACCAATTCTGGGCGGGTGACGCATTCTTTGGTAGGGCGAGAACCGGTGAGGAGATTGGGTTTGAGTAAAACCCGATCGCCCGATTTGACAAAAGCCGAGATTCCGCCCAAGGGTGCGAGCAAACTTTCTAAAGATGTTTGCAAAATTTGGCGATCGTATGAATTAGCACGAATTAAACTAACAGCAGACATAATTGGTAATTGGTAATTGGTAATTGGTAATTGGTAATTGGTAATTGGTAATTGGTAATTTTTCCTCGCTATTAATTGTCTGCGATTGCGATTACCGATTACCCATTACCGCTAACTATAGCAACTCGGTTTAAGTATCCATCGGCAATCTACCAGCAGCAGCCCGCTGCATGGTACTAACTCGCAGCGAGTTAGAGAATACTCCTTGACCTTGCAGTTCAGGGATAGCAGGTTTAACTTCAACTTTCACCAAACGGGCAGTACAGATAAAAACCGTTTGATCGACTAAATGAAAAGTCAACCAAGGTTGATTTAACAAATGCAGCACTTCCTCTTGAAATTCTTGTGCAGGCATCGGGATAGTAAAGGTTTCCGTGTGACCTTCCACATAATGAAATGTCACTTGAGTCGTGTTCTCTTTATCGTGAGTTAATTTGCCAAAAGAACCTGCGCGCATAAATTTTCCTCCCAAACTTTAAACTATAAAAAAAATTCAGAATTAAATGTAAAAAAATTGAATTCTGAATTCTTTAACTTTAACCTGTGACAGCCCTTACGCAGAACTCAGAAGGTAGAATGCAGAATTCAATCGAGTTCAGCCTTCTAGTTTCTAGCTGATACTTGCGATCGCCTAAACGTTAGCAGAAGATGCCGGCATCGCACTCATTTTCTCTAAATCTAGAACTTTTGCCAAGTCTTCTGCACTCATTAAACCCCGTTCTAACACAATTTGCCGCAAAGATTTGCCGGTTTCTAGAGATTCTTTAGCGACAGCGGCGGCGTTGAGATAGCCGATGTGAGTGTTGAGGGCGGTAACGAGGGCGAGACTACCTTCAGCATAAGCGAGACACCGATCGCCCTTAGCTTCTATTTTTTCCAGGCATTTGGTGCTCAGGGCGCTGATGGTATTGCCTAAAATTTCGATGCTGTGAATCAGATTGTAGGCAATCAGGGGCATCATCACGTTTAATTCTAATTGTCCCGCTTGGGCGGCCAGGGCGATCGCGCTATCGTAACCCATAACTTGAAAACACACCATCGATGTCATTTCTGCCATTACAGGATTGTATTTTCCCGGCATAATTGACGAACCAGGTTGCACGGGAGGCAGTTGAATTTCTTTCAAACCCGTTTTCGGCCCTGAGTCCATCAAACGCAAGTCATGGGACATTTTAACGCAATCCTGAGCGAGATTTCGCAGTGCACCGGACACATTTACAAACGGTGCCATACTCTGCATAGCAGCCATTAAATGCTTTGCTGGTTTCAGGGGGTGGTCGATTAATTCGGAGAGAATTTCAGCAACTTTTTGACAATATTCTGAGTGAGTATTTAAGCCAGTCCCCACCGCACTGCCGCCCAATCCCAGGGAGGTCAAATCATCGGATGCCCTATCAATTCTCAAAGTATGTTCTCTGAGAATTTGTGCCCAAGCGCCGAAGGTATCGCCGAGTCGAACAGGCACGGCATCTTGCATATGAGTGCGGCCGGATTTTACAATATCTTTGAATTCTTCGGCTTTGTTTTCTAGGGCAACTACGGCCTCCGACAAAGCCGGAAAAAGAGTTTTTTCTAATGCCAACAATCCGCCGATCCGAATCGCCGTCGGAATCACATCATTGGTCGATTGACCGTAGTTTACATGATCGTTAGGACTGACGCGCTTGTAGTTGCCTTTTTCCTCGCCCATAATTTCCAAAGCGCGATTAGAAAGAACTTCATTAACATTCATGTGGTGAGAAGTTCCGGCGCCGGCTTGGTAGACATCAACTACAAATTGATCGCGCAATTTGCCTGCTAGGATTTCATCTGCTGCTTGGACAATGGCTTGACTGATGTCTTCTGGAATGCAGCCGAGTTCGCCATTGGCGATCGCCGTAGCTTTCTTAATTAAAACACAAGCATCAACGTAAGTTGATAAAGGCTTAATGCCGCTGATCGGAAAATTTTCAATAGCCCTGAGAGTTTGGATGCCGTAATAGACATTAGATGGGATTTGTTTGTCTCCCATCGAGTCGCTTTCGGTGCGGTAGGTGATGGTTGGCTGTTGAGTCATATCGTCTGGTTTGTGATGATTGGGAATTGGGAATGTTTTTTAAGAATGCTGACTGCCACTCCTGTTTTACCGCGCCGGCGGGTTCAGTAAAACAAAAGTCACGATTGTAAATAATTATCTCACACTCCGACTTAAATCTCAAAGCTCAAATCTTAAATTAAGATTATTTCTATAAAATTGTGCAAGAATAGTTGTGTAATTCCGAGTTTTTAAGATCGCCTACTTATGTACTTTATCAGATAAATTTTGCGTGTTTAAGAAAAAATATTAAACCAAACTTCAGAACTTTGTTACAAAAATTCAAGTTAGAATTTTCGGAAAGTTGTTATATTTGGTAGCACAAACAATTTTGCAGCAGGCGAATTGCCAAAAATTATGCCGCGTTACCAAACCATAGATGATGTTCCTACCCTCCAAGAGGCACTCGAAGGAATAGTTGTTGAAGATTTAAAAAAGCTGAATGCACTGTTGTCGGGCGATCGTAAATTAACCCGCAAAGCTGACCTGGTTGCTGGGATTAAACAGCAAATGCAGGGAGAAAAACTCAAGCAAGTTTGGGCGCAATTAGACGATTTGCAAAAAGCGGCCGTAGCGGAAGTTATACATGGGTCAGGTGGTGGCTATGATGCCGATGTATTTGTGGCGAAATACGGACAACAACCAAACTGGGGAACAAGCGATCGCTATGGATACAACCGAGAACCATCCATACTGTGCTTGTTCTTCTACGGCACTGCGATACCCTACGATCTTGAAGAAAAATTGCTGAAGTTTGTGCCAAAACCTCAAGCAACTTCCTTAAATCTGGTTGGCGATGTACTGCCAGATAATTTTATGGTTCGTGTAGAAAAACATAACTTTCGTACATCTAAAAAAGAGGTATCCGAGTACGAACTTCCCTTGACTATTTTTGAAATGGAACGGGTAGCCCCAAAGGATTTGGAAGCAGTTTTGCGTCTGATTCAGTCGGGAAAAGTTGCCGTTAGCGAGAAAACCGCATTACCTGGTGCCGCAACTCTCAAAGCGATCGCCGCCGTATTGCAAGGGGGTGATTTTTATAACGACGAACAGCGCCAAGCTACCTTGGAAAAGGGCGATATATTCTACGAGGTTGGTAACATCAAATCCTTTGCTTGGGCCGCGATCGCCCAAGCGAGCAAATTCGCCGAACAATCGGGCAAAAAGCTAGTTTTGACCAAAGCGGGACAGAAAGCTTTGCAAGAATCACCTGCCAAAGGATTACAGACAGCATGGAAGCGCTGGTTAAAAACAAACTCTTTTGATGAATTTCGCCGCATTGATGCGATTAAAGGACAAACCGGCAAGGGGGCGCGCGGCATGACAGCGGCGGCGGGGCGGAGAGAGGCGATCGCCTCAAGGCTAGCAGAATGTCCTGTCGGTAAATGGATTCTGTTTAGCGAATTTAGCAGGTATATGTTGGCAACTGGGAATCGGTTTGAAGTAACGCGCGATCCCGACAATCTCTATATTTCTGAATTTGGGTATGGTAACTTAGGATATTCGGGCAGTCACGATTGGCATATCCTGCAAGAAAGATATATGCGCTGCCTGTTGTTTGAGTATGTTGCTACCCTGGGAATAATTGATGTTGCCTATGCCGATCCGTCCCTCGTACCCAGCGATTTTGACGATCTTTGGGGAACGGACGATTTGAGATTTCTCAGCCGCTACGACGGCTTAATCTCTTTTCGCCTGACAGCTTTGGGGGCTTACTGTTTGGGATTGACTCAGAATTACACCCCGCCAGCAATTGAGTTCCGTCAAACACTCCGCGTACTGCCCAATTTAGATATTGTTGTAGCAGGAGAAGGCATTGCGGCATCAGATGCGATCGTCCTCGATCTCTATACTAAAAAAGTTTCAGATGTCGTCTGGCAACTCGATCGACAAAAGCTATTTACCGCCATTGAAGCCGGATACCCGCTAGCAGAATTTAAAGAAGTTTTAGAGACAAGAAGTATCGAACCGCTACCCGAAACCGTACAGCAATTTCTGACGGATGTTACAGAACGATCGAATAGTTTGCAAGATGCAGGAACTGTCAAGTTAATCGAATGTGCTAACCCCCATTTAGCAGTGTTGATTGCCAATGATTCCCGTACCAAAAAATTCTGTCAGCTAGCGGGCGCTAGCACTTTGGCGGTTCCATTATCCCAGGAAACTAAATTTCGCAACGCCCTGCGGCAGATCGGCTACGTCTTACCCCAGCGGGATAAATAGTAAGATTCTGTCCGGTGGTATCTGAGATGTTGCATCATTCTCAATAAGGCTTTTATGGGCGGGCTTTCTGGCCCACCCCACAAGAAATTAATTCGGAACAGGCAAGATGCCTGTTCCACAAGAAATTAATTCTTTGTGGAACAGGCATCTTGCCTGTTCTTAAGAATGTTGCAAGATGTAATGTGGTAAGTTGTTCTGCCTTTTATCTGCGATCGCAACAACCTATGAATTACGTTCCCGAAAATGCTTTGATCGTGCAAAGCGATCGATCGATCTTACTAGAAGTTCACGCTCCCACAGCACAACAGGCGCGAGAAGCGATCGCCCCCTTTGCCGAATTAATCAAAAGTCCCGAACACATCCACACCTATCGCATCACGCCCCTCAGCGTGTGGAATGCGCGGGCGGCGGGAATGCCAGTTGAAGACGCGATCTCCGCTTTGCGAAAGTATGCCAAGTATGCCATTCCTGAGTCCGTAGCGCAGGAAATTGAACTGTTGGGGGCGCGGTATGGATTAACTGTAATTGAAAGAATCGATGCGGCTAACCCGGATTTACAACTGCGAATTGCCGATTTGCCCCTAGCGGAATTGCTGGTACGGGACGATCGCGTTAAACCAATGTTGGGCAAGCGCATCTCGGATCTTTGCTTTCAAGTCGATGCCGGGAATCGCGGCGTACTCAAGCAAGCTTTACTAGCGGTGGGCTATCCGGCAGAAGATTTGGCTGGATATGTCGAGGGTGCCGAATTAGGGATTTCTTTGCGCGATCGTACTCTAACAGATTTGCCCTTTAACTTGCGTGCTTATCAACAAGAAGCAGCAGAGGCATTCTATCAGGATGGGGAGGTAAAAGGTGGCAGTGGGACGATCGTCCTACCGTGCGGGGCTGGTAAAACCATAGTCGGGATGTTAGCGATGAGTTTGGTCAAGCAAAAGACACTCATCCTCACCAGCAGTTTGACTTCAGTGCACCAGTGGCGCAGGGAAATATTAGACAAAACGAGTTTAACTGAGGATGCGATCGCTGAGTACAGCAGTGTCACCAAACAGACGGCTGCTGTCACCCTATCGACTTACCAAATGCTAAGTTATCGATCGAATAAAGATGATGAATTCCCGCATTTCGAGTTGTTTAATGCGGAATCGTGGGGACTGATTATTTATGATGAAGTCCATCTATTACCTGCACCGATATTTCGGATCACCGCTGAATTACAAGCACGGCGCAGGTTAGGTTTAACTGCGACATTGATTCGCGAAGACGGGAAAGAAGGCGATGTATTCACGTTGATTGGGCCCAAGCGCTATGACGTACCTTGGCGCGAATTGGAAGGACAGGGATTTATTGCCACTGCCAATTGTACGGAAATCCGCGTCGCCCAAAATGAGGCGGAAAAAATGGAATATGCCCTAGCGCCCCGCCGCAATCAGTTTCGCATTGCTGCGGAAAATCCAGCTAAGTTGGATGTGGTGCAAAGTTTGTTGCAAAAGGAGGCGGGACACCGTATTTTAATTATTGGTGAGTATCTCGAACAGTTGGATGCGATCGCCAAAATTACCCAATTGCCTCTGATTACGGGGAAGACAAAACAGGCAGATCGCGATCGGTTATACGAAGCATTCCGTCACAAAGAGATTCCCGGATTAATTCTATCTCGCGTGGGCAATTTTGCCGTCGATTTACCCGATGCCGATGTTTTAATTCAAGTATCGGGAAAGTATGGTTCTCGCCAAGAAGAAGCGCAGCGCCTCGGACGAATTCTCCGCCCCAAACCCGACGGACACAATGCCAGCTTTTATACATTAGTATCGCTACAAACTTGCGAGGAAGATTTTGCCCGACACCGCCAACTATTCCTCACCGAACAGGGCTACAACTATCGCATAGAAGTTCAAAAATATGTTTAGTCAGCGATCGATAAATTCTTGGTAAAACTGCTCGTGCAAACCTGAGAAATTATCCATCCCCTCCTTTGTCAGACACCCCATCTTACCAGTGTGCGGGTTTTCTACGTAGCTATAATTTTTTTTTGAAACATTAGGATTATCGCTCCACCTAATGTTGAACGCTGCATAGTTTGGGTAAAAGGTCATTGATGCATAAGCATCAATGTGGTCATGTATCCACCATGCCAATGCTGTCCAATCTTGAGTGCGTTCATAGTAAGGGATGAATGATGTAACAACAATACATACTGTTGCTCCCATATACCCCTCTGAATCTTTGACATCCCAGATATGTTCTGCATAGTTGGACTCATTACTGGCACAGTTGTACTGATTTTTATTCTCTGCTCCTTTGGCGTTCACCGCACAAGAACGATAGGCTGAGCGGATACTAATCCGACCAAGCGCATCTTGAATTGGTTCAAGCACCCTCTCACACAAATTCTTTCCGGCTGCGATCGCCAAATCAGGATCGCTAGGAATGTTAGGGATACCTTCAATTTGAGAGATTTCTGAATAAAGAAACTCGCGCATGAAAAAACTCTTAGAGAGTTGAATCCGTCCTAGCTCTTCCAAAGCTTTAACAGTTTGTGGCTTTCTCATAGAATGAACTCCAGCAATTAGAGGTGAATAGCTTAATGTTAAACACTGGCAGATAATTTAGAAGCATTGTTGCAGCCAAAAGCAACGTTCCGGTTGAGTGGCTAGAAATAACTTTTGCATCACCACCAATATCTTTCGGTAGTCCGCTCCAACCGGGTTGTTAGACCGCGGCGATCGCCACTTGACGCTGTTATTCTCCGCGTCCTGGTTTGCAATCTGCAAAACCTAATGCCTCTGTGTCAAGGAAACTAGCGATCGCCATCTCAATGACTGCTTCGATTGGATATTCAATTTCAGCAGCACGAGCAATTAGGGCAGCACGAATTCGTTCAGGAAAACGTCCTAAAATAACTTCGGCATCAGCGAGGGAAAGTTGCTCTTGAAGTTTGGCTTGCATGGCTTTACATCTCAATTGGAATTTGGACGTTGTAAGGGGGTTCAGCAGCTCTTAGAATGATGGCTTCTAGCTCCAATAGTAACGCAGGGTTCTGCCAGTGAGAAATTGTCTGTACTGCAATCCGTATGTCTTCATCGCTATATTTATCGAGCCATGCCCACAAAAAAGCTTTGTGCCCACCACTGAAGCGACCTCGTAAGCTCTTGGTTTTACCGATGTAGAGCAATCCATCAGTTCTGTGCCTGATTGCATAAATGCCAGGACGCGCAGGAATGCTCTCAAACCCACGGGTCAAGGGTTGACATTGCTCAAAGGGAATGAAAGCAATCGCGTCTAGAATTCTTCGTGCTTGGATTTGTAGGTCAGAATCATTCGTTGGCATGAAGGCAAGAAGGCTAATTGCACAGAAATCATAATCCCACAAATTCTGTTACAACCATCATAAACTCGGGATGGTTTCCTGCGCGATCGCACAGAGAAGGCGATCGAGCCCGAGCTGATTTGAGCCTTGACCGTGCCTGTGTTTTTCTAGGATATGGGAAAGGGGCGAGCGATCGAGTTTTACCGGCAGGTAAAAAATGTAACGTTATTTCCGTAAAAAACCTGGTTTCTGCGTCCAGGAGTATTCATGATGAAATTAAATCTAAAAAGCAACAAGTGTAGAATATCTGGCAACCATCCGAATTATACCTCCCAACATCCTGCTACACTATTAATAACCGCATTCTCATCCACAATTATGCTCGCAAAAGCAATCCTCGCTATCGCTCCCTACATCTCGGAAATGCTCTCACCCATCGCCAGAAATAAACCGAGACACACTTAAGGAAAGTAATTCAAATGTCAGAAACAATTAATTTTGAGCAAGCAGTCTTAGAGAATCTGCGACAGTTGCCAACAGAGAAACAACAAGAATTGCTCGATTTTGCACAATTCCTCGTGCAAAAAGCGGAACAGAAAAAGCAGTTACCCAGCGAAAGTTCTGAGTCTAACAGTTCGTCAACAACCGCACCTACTCTCAAGCTATCACTTAGAGAAATTGCTAGCCTGCCGATCGCAGAACGCCATAAAATACTAGCACCGTATATGGCTGCTACAGCCGAAGATTTTGTGACTTATCCTGAATTAACCGAGTTTTCGGTACTAGATGGCGAAGACTGGGAGACTGAGTATGACTGCTAACCCACAACGAGGAGAGATTTGGCTGGTACAACTCGATCCCACGCGAGGACAAGAAATTCACAAAACACGTCCTGCGGTTGCGATTAGTTCCGAAATGTTTAGTTCTATCCCCATGCGGATTATAATTCCTCTGGCTACATTGCCACCTAAATTTCAAAATCGCCCCTTCATGATTCTGATTCAGCAAACTGAATAAAACTGTTTAGACGCAGACTCAGCAGGCAATGTTTTGCAAGTTCGGAGTGTAACTACTGAGCGATTTGTCAGATGTATCGGAAAAGTTTCTGAAACGGTTGTGCAAGAATTAGTAATAGGCTTAATTATCTGTGTTGATTATCGTCCATAAAATCAGGAATGTCGATCGCCCGAATTAGCTTTCTCAACATAAAACACACAAGAGGGTAGTCAGTAGGTTGGCTGGCACTGGATTCAGGTCAACAGTGGCAAACCATCATCTAGTGGGGTTTCCTCCCTCAACCCAAACTTACCAAACTTACCCAACTATCAGCCGACTTCCAGCTTCAAAATTTACTATCCCGCAGGATATTGATTTATTTCCACGGATCTGATTTCTTTGTGACACAATAGATTTTAGTATCCATCTATGTGAGGATTGTTCATGGCTCGTTTTAATCAAATCCTTGTCCTTAGCGCCATCAGCCTTCTAGCTTTGGCTGGTTGCGACAGCGCTAAGGAAGCTTCCACTCCGCCAACTTCACCCGCCCCGGTTCCTGCTGCTACTGCTGTAAAAACTGAGAAAGCAGCATCCCAGGGAAACTATGCAGAGTTGAGTGGTGTGGTTTCCAGTACCAAAGCAGCAGTTCAGGCTGGAAACTTTGCCAAAGCCAAAACGGAATTTGGCACATTCGAGAATTCTTGGAAGAAGGTTGAAGACGGCATCAAAGCTAAAGCTCCCAAAAGCTACGATGCAGTTGAAGAAACCGCCGAAAAAGTGACGGATGAACTCAAAAAATCTCAGCCAACTAAAGACAAAGTAATTGCTGAATTGCAGTTGCTGGAAACGACGATTAATAGCATTCCCAAGTCTTAAAATTAAGTAGTGAGTGCCTGTTTCTAGTTAGACTTTCGCAGTTACTCAGAAACAAGCACTCAACGCTCGCTCCTTATATAACCTCAGTATTCCCAAACTTTCAACCACTATGAAGAGAGCATTTCGCAAGTACCACCGCATTCTAGGCCTTATTGTTGCTTTGCCGATCGCGCTGACTGTCGTGACTGGAATGGTCATAACTATTGTCCGAGAGTGGCCGCTGGGTATTGAAATTTCATCGAGATTTTTGTTAAAAATTCATACAGGTGAAATCTTTCACCTGCAAGCCATTTACCCAATTTTGAACGGCTTGGGAATGATTGGCTTGCTAGTGACTGGTTTAAGTATGTCTGGTTTGTTTGGCCGGAAAAAACAGCCGAGTTCCAATGATTGAAATCAAATAGGTGAGGAACTTTGTACAATGTGTTGATTATCGTCCATAAAATTAGGAATGTCGATCGCCAGAACTAGCTTTCTGAGCATACGAGCATATTTGTAACGAATTAACTGGCTTTTTATGGTTGTTTTTCAGTCGCTGTCTCGTAGACTTTCCAGGGTTGCTTTAACATATCACCTGGTTCAACCTCTAATTCGCTGGTTGAAAGTGAAACTCGACCTCTTTCAATGTCCATCGATACAATCATAGCCCTAACCCAATCGCCATGCTTAAAGACTAAATCTAGTTGCTCAACGGGCATTTGAGAAATTGCAAAAGTACGTAGTAGGGCATTAACTCCTCCAATATCCACGATTAAACCGTAAGGTTTAATTCTTTTTACAGTCCCATCAACAATTTGCCCAACTCTCAGCATTTTGAGCCTAGTCGTTGTGAGAATGCGGCGACATTCTTTTTCTTGTTGGCTAAACGATCGCATTTTGTCTAATTCATACTCTCTATTTAACGCAACCCTACGTCCTTCATACCAATCTGAGTCTATCTCACCCAACGCAATATCTACAGGCAGAGTTCGGTATAGGCTTAGCAGTGCTATTATGCTAGGCGTTCGATTGTTAACAGGAATAACTGCAATTAGTACATCTCGTAAGACAATTAACCATTGCTGTTCGGGTGTTAGTTGCTTCCACGATGCTCGCTCCTCTGGGTCTTCACTCTGCTCTATTTTTCCGTCGTATGCTCTCAACTTACTCATTAATAAACGTTTCTGCCAATTCTGACCGGGAATAGTTGGCGACTTGAGTAACGCGCCCCAATTGATGTTCCTTAAATCATCAATTACTGACCAGTCTGATGGACGATACTCATGCTTCACAAATTCAGTAATTCCGTCATGGAAAGCTTTGAGTAATTCATCAAGTTTAGTTGCAGTAGTGATATGTATTGTTTCATATTCATACTTTTGCTGGTCTATCGTAAACCATAGGATGTCATTGCTTGCTCTCTCGACGATTAATTCTATAAAGTAGCCACCCTCGTAAAATTTTGTTGATGCTGGCAATTGGGAGTCCCGAATTTGACCCAACCAAATGTAGAGTGTTTCGTAAAAATCGAATAGAACAGATGTATGAATTATGATACAAAGATCGCTCAACTCAAGCTGTATCAAAATTGTCGATCGGTCAGTTGGTTGTGTCAGACTAATTTTCATTGAACTAAAACAAGATTTTGCGATCGTTTACGAACAGAAGTAAAGTCAATGAGTGTACATTTTCCCGATCGTGTCGTAAAGTGCTATTCTGCCTACTCAATGCTTTGCAGTAAATTTATTATACCGATCGCCCTCAACTCCCCAACTCCCCTCAACTCCGCCCTCCCATCCCCCAACCCCGCACAATACTTAATAAAAAGTTTATAAAACTTACCATTTCCGCATAGATTAGAGTTATCCTAGAAAATCCAGCAATCCTGCAAAGCGTCAACCTTCTCGTCACTTATCCACTGGTTCGATGACTCAAACCCAAAGCACTAAAACCGCCACCCCAACTGCAATTTATTCCTTGACAATTGCTCCCGCCTGTGTATTGCGGGGTCGATCGGCGATCGCACAAGCCGGAGATGCGATCGCCCGTTTCGGAAAGCGGCCGCTAATCGTCGGCGGCAGCAACTCCCTCGCCGCCGCCCAACCCTACCTGCAACCAATCCTCAAACAGCAGCAGTTAGAATCCGCCGAAACAGCATACGGCAAAGATTGCAGCGAAACCAGCCTCGAAACCCTCCGCGAAGCAGCAGCCACCCATGAAGCCGACTTCATCATCGGTGTCGGCGGCGGCAAAGCCTTAGACGCAGCCAAACTCGTCGCCCATCAGTGCAAAATCCCGATCGTCACAATACCCACATCAGCAGCCACCTGTGCGGCTTGGACAGCCCTTTCTAACATTTATTCAGAACAAGGTGCATTCCAATACGATGTCACATTAGCCAGATGTCCCGACTTATTAATACTCGACTACGGCTTAATTCAAACCGCACCGCAGCGGACATTAGTAGCAGGAATTGGAGATGCGATCGCCAAATGGTACGAAGCATCAGTCAGCAGCGGACACTCCGAACAAACTCTGATAATTTCGGCCGTTCAACAAGCTAGAATACTGCGCGATATTTTATTCCAAAAATCAGCCGCCGCCCTCAAAGAACCCGGTAGCGAAACCTGGCAAGAAGTCACAGATGCAGCCGTATTGCTAGCAGGAGTAATCGGCGGAATTGGCGGTGCCCAATGCCGCACCGTCGCCGCCCACGCCGTCCACAACGGCCTAACTCATCTATTAGCAAGTCACGGCACATTGCACGGCGAAAAAGTCGCCTACGGCATTTTAGTACAACTGCGACTAGAAGAAATGCTGCAAAACAATCAACTCGCCGCTAGCGCCAGACAGCAACTCCTAAAATTCTACGCCGAGATTGGATTGCCCCAAACTTTAGACAACCTAGGACTCGGAGACATTACCATCACAGAATTGCAGCGCGCCGCCGACATAGCCTGCAATCCCAATTCCGACATCCACCGACTGCCTTTTAAAGTTGTTCCCCAACAATTAATGGCAGCGATGGTTTCTACCACCGCACCTGTGGGAGAATTAAAGATTAAGAATTAAAACAGTTTGTAGTAAGGACTAAAGTCCTGAAAAGGCTGTGCTAGCAAGGACGAAAGTCCTTACTACAAACCAGGAAAACTGACAACTGACAAAAAATAAATGACCTTGGATTGGATTACCCCTGCTGACAGGTTGCAAAAACTACCGCCCTACGTATTTGCCCGTCTCGACGAACTCAAAGCCCGCGCCCGCGAACAAGGACTCGATTTAATAGACTTAGGAATGGGAAACCCCGACGGTGCCACTCCTCAACCAGTAGTAGAAGCCGCCGTCGCAGCCATCCAAAATCCTGCAAATCACGGCTATCCACCCTTTGAAGGAACTGCCAGTTTCCGCCGTACTATTACTAAATGGTACAGCCGCCGCTACAACGTTGAACTCGATCCAGAAAGCGAAGCATTGCCTTTGTTGGGTTCTAAAGAAGGTTTAGCGCATTTTGCGATCGCCTACATAAATCCCGGCGACTTAATATTAGTACCGAGTCCTGCTTATCCCGTATTATTTCGCGGCCCAATCATCGCCGGTGCAAAAGTTCACAACATCATCCTCAAACCAGAAAACGACTGGGTAATTGACTTAGCCGACATTCCCGACAGCGTAGCCGAACAAGCCAAAATACTCTACTTTAATTATCCCAGCAATCCGACTGGAGCAACAGCACCCCGCGAATTTTACAAAGATATTGTGGCTTTCGCACACAAACATCAAATTTTGCTGGTTCACGACTTGTGTTATGCGGAATTAGCTTTTGACGGGTATCAACCGACAAGTTTATTAGAAATTCCCGGCGGTAAAGAAATCGGTGTAGAATTTCACACCATGTCCAAAACTTACAATATGGCCGGCTGGCGCGTCGGTTTTGTAGTAGGAAACAGCAAGATTATTCAAGGTTTGCGGACATTAAAAACTAACCTAGATTACGGTATATTTTCCGCATTGCAAACAGCAGCAGAAACAGCACTGCAATTGCCCGACAGTTACTTGCACGAAGTGCAGAATCGTTACAGGACTCGCCGGGATTTCATGGTGGAAGGATTGGCCGAATTAGGGTGGAATATTCCCAAACCTCTGGCTGCAATGTATCTTTGGGTTCCTTGTACTCCGGGCATGAGTTCGACTGATTTTGCCCTGAATGTTTTGCAGCAAACGGGTGTTGTGGTGACTCCTGGCAATGCTTTTGGGCCGGGCGGCGAAGGATATGTGAGAATTAGTTTAATTGCAGATTGCGATCGGCTGGGAGAAGCATTGCGGCGCATGAAACAAGCTAATATTAGATATTAAGCTGTTGAGCATTTAAATTTTTTGCCTGAAAGCCAGGGTGCAAGGAGTCTAGGCTTCAAAAATCCCAATTTAAATGCGTATCAGCTTAGTCATTAGTTAGTGGTTATTAGTTAGTTGTTATTGGTTATTTGTGGGTTGTTAGTTGTTATTGGTTATTTGTTGGCGATCGCAACCAATTATTAACTACCAAGGACTAATGACTAATGACTACTGACTAATGACTACTGACTAATGACTGCTGACTACTGACTATAACGTTTTAATTTGCTCGATCACCCAATCAAAAGTTTCCATAACCTGGTTGAGGGCAGATTCGTCTTGCAAAGTAAACAAAGCCAGACTCGGCGACCTTCTCTCGCCCGGTTCTGTAGGTAGCGACAGACCGATCGAACTCAGCTTACTTCTCAATTCCAGCCAATTGTGTTCCGCATTAAAAGGCGGCTGGGAACCGTAATTGTCAGCAGAAATCTCCATTCTGCCAGCAATATCTACAGTGAATAACTGATAGGGTTTTCTTCCCCTTTGAGGCAATTGAGCGGCGAAACCGCCGTAGGCATCCCCCGTTCCCCAGTGGATTTGAACTTCGGGTTCTTGACTTTTCGCCCAAAGGTAAATTGCTTTTGCCATTTGCGCCTCGTCCGCGCCCCGTCTAGCTTTGATTTCCGCAAAAAATGAAGATTCATCCCAGCGCCTTCTTTCGCGCGTTGCGCTGGATTTTTTCTGCTGTGCTTCGGCTGTCTGACCGATCACTCTGGGAACCAGCGTTTTCAAACCGTCTTCACTTACATACTGCTTAATTTCCAGGGCCAAAACTTCAACCGGGTCCATTTGTTCGTTGAGAAATTCCACAACTCGGCGCATTTCAGCGGAAATCTCGTCAGCTACAAACACTAAGCGAACTTTACCGGCTTGCAAATTAGTTTTAACCTTCTGCCAAAATCTGTCTTCATTAGCATTTGCGCCGAGAAACTCTTCAAAAATCTGTTCGGGATCGCGACCCCGATCGCGACAATTAGCTTCAAACAGAGCAATAATCGAATCTATCGGCCAGTAAACCAACGCATTAGCAGCATAGTCGATCGACTGACCCAAAACTTTTTGCCGCAGTTCGGCATTAGGAGTTCGCCTGACATCCACCAAAGTAGGAACTGCATTTTGGTCGAGAAACAAATGATCCAGCGACCACTGCACCGCTGTTTCCTCATCGCTGGGCATTGCAGCTTCCCGCGAAATTAACAGCCACCTGCGCGCCGTCGCCCGATCGATTTGGTCTCCCGCGATCAAATTGGGATAAGTTACTAGCAAGTCTTGTAACTGGTCTTCCGAGTCGTAGGGCTGTTCCATCATTTCTACCAGCCTGTCGTCGTCCTGAATCAGATAAATACCTCCCGCCATGCAAGCCCACCTACTTAATTTTAGATTTTAGATTTTAGATTTTAGATTTTAGTCATTAGTCATCAGTCATTAGTCATTAGATTTTAGTCAGTAGTCAGTAGTCAGTAGTCATTAGTCCGCAGCCAATTAGTTCTCAACGGGGAAGACCTTAGTCTGAATTCAAGAAAAATTTTGAATTATCCAATTTCAATTTTTTGTCAATTATACAAAAAACTGCCTTAAACCACCCATAGATGACTGATGACCAATGACTGATGACCAATGACTAATGACCAATGACTAATCACTAATGACTAATGACTAATAACTGATGACTAATCACTAATACAACCAGTAAATACTCGCTGTGCCGGCCCGGTCATGTAAATCCGTCCAGAAACTTCTGCCCATTCGATTTCCAAAACGCCACCGGGGAGTTCAACAGCAGTTGCCCGATCGCACTTCCCGACCAACACCCCAGCTACCACAGCAGCACAAGCACCAGTCCCACAAGCTAGAGTAACACCTGCGCCTCTTTCCCACACCCGCATTTTTACATAGTCCGAACGTACCACTTGAATAAATTCCGTATTGGTACGCTGCGGGAAGGCTTTGTTGTGCTCGAATTGAGGCCCGACAGTTTCTAAAGCAACAGCCGAAACATCCTCTACAAAAGTAATGCAGTGAGGATTGCCCATGCTGACGCAGGTAACAGACCAAGATTTACCCGCTACTTCGATCGGCACATCTATAACTTTGGCATCCGGTGCAGCCAAAGTTGTCGGAATTTCCGCAGCCAGCAGCCGGGGAACCCCCATATCCACCTTAACCTGACCGTCCGATCGCAATTCCGGGCTAATCACACCCGCCAGAGTGTGGATGCGGTACTGAGTTTTCGCCTCTAACCCTTCCAAATCGGCGATAAACTTAGCCAAACAGCGAATCCCGTTGCCGCACATTTCCGGTTCCGAACCGTCGGAGTTAAAAATCCGCATCGTATAGTCAGTGCCGTTTTGACCTGGAAGAGCAAATATCACACCGTCTGCGCCAATCCCGAAATGTCGATCGCACAAATCCACAGCTTGTTCTGGTGTAATCGCCGGTTCTGACGAGTGGCGGTTGTCAATCAGAATAAAATCATTTCCCAGTCCCTGATACTTCGCAAACTCGATCGGCATAAAAACCTCTGTTGGTTCAAACTCATTAGTTGATAGACTTCATAAAGTCATTAGTCATTTGCCAGTTGCCTCCCCCCCGAATGTCCTTAGTCCTCAGTCCTCAGTCCTCACTCCTCAATCCTCAGTTTGCCACCAAAGACTAATGACTAATGACTAATGACTGATGACTAATGACTAATGACTAATGACCAATGACCAAATTACCCATTTCCCAGTATGTCTGAATTTGAGACCGGATTGCCCAGCGTTCGCTTAATACAAAGCTACATCAAAGACAAACAACAGATAGAACTAAAACTCGTTACAGGCGATTTGCTAGTTGGCAGAATTTTTTGGCAGGATCATAGCTGCATTTGCCTCCTCGACGCCTCAGAAAAACAAATTCTGGTTTCGCGACAAGCAATTGCTTACATCAAAATCAACGGGTGAGGAGAGTGGGCATGGGGCATGGGGCATGGGGCATGGGGCATGAGGCATGGGGCATTGTTAGCTGTTGACTGTTAACTAATGACTAATATCAAATCCGTTAGCATCGGAATGATATAAACGGAGGAAACGGCACTGCCGTGTCCCTACAATCGATCGCGGTAGGGAAACGGCACTGCCGTGTCCTCTATATCATTCCGGCGCAGCCGGAATTGATATAATGCCCAATGCCAACTGCCAACTGCCAACTGCCAACTGCCAACTGCCAACTGCCAACTGACTAATCGCTAAACAGCTTTTCGCTGACTTGGGTAGTAAGAAAAGGCAGCTTTAAGGCAGGTTGCCGAATCGGCGGTGAGGCAGTCCGCTGCATCAAGCCGAGCTCGTAGAAGCCCCCGCACAGCAGCAAACGATCGCCTTGTTGCAGATTAGTAGTTCCGTCCGGCCAGCGAGTAAATTTCCCTTCCCGGCGGATCGCCCGCACCTGCACCCCGTACTGACTCAGCAAATCTACCTCTGACAGTTTTTTGCCCGCCCAAGGGCTGTTTGCTGGCAGCCTCAGCCACTGGCAAGAACTGTCGCCCTGCGGCACTGCAATTTCCCCCTTCGCCAGCAACTCAAAACTGATGAGTTCTTCGGGTTCTCCCACTACAAAAACTCGATCGCCCGACTGCAAAGCTGTCTTGCCGTTGGGATAATCAATTTCCTCGCCATTTGCGCGGACGATCGCCACTACGCTGACCCCTGTCAACTGCCGCAAGTTAGTTTCTTCCAGAGTCATGCTGGCGAAGGGCGAACCCGACGGCAAGTTGTACCACTCGCTGTTCATATCTCGAACCGCCACTTTCAAATCCCGCGAAATCGCCAAAGGTTCGCGCGGTGGCCGCAATTCCAGATAGCGGCTGCTGCGAATTTGCTGCACTTCTCGCCCGATCGCCATTGCCGAGATCCCGATGCCAGCCAGCAAGTGGGCAGACAGTTCTAAACTGGCCTCAAACTCCGGCTGCACGACTTCCCAGGCCCCGAGTTGGTAAAGCAGTTCGATGTCTTTATCTTGGTTTGCCCGCACCACAATATCCAAATCCGGGACTAATTCTAAAGCCCGCTTCAGACACAAGCGAGTGCTCATGGGATCGGGAAGGGCGATCGCCATTGCTTTTGCCCGTTCCACTCCGGCGGCTTCCAATACGTGCAAGCTGGCAGCATTCCCGTAAATGTAAGGAATTCCTTGGACTCTACAGTCTTGAATTCTACTTTCTGACTCGTCAATCACCACAATTGAACAGTTGCGGCTTTGCAGCATTTTGACTAAAATTCTGCCGACTCGCCCGTAGCCGCAAACCACAACATGATTTTGTTCTGGTAAAGTTTCAGCTATTGCCACAGGTTGAGATGTTTCGTCAAAATAGCGCTGCAAAGGCCCGAAATTTTCCGCCCACTTAAATAACTGCGGCACGCTTCTCAATACAAACGGAGTCAGCACGAGGGTGACTGCTGTCGTTCCTAAAATTAACAGGTAAACGTTTCGCGAAACGAGTCCCATAGCTTGGCCGGAACTAGCGAGTACAAAGGAGAATTCTCCTATTTGAGCTAACCCCAAACCTGCGATTAATGCTGTTTTTAGCGGATACCCAAATAGTCTGACAATGGGCGTTATTATCAAGAATTTGCCGACAAATACTAGAAATACCAGTCCCAAAATTAATTCTAGATGGTTCCAGAGAAACACCGGGTCGATTAACATTCCGATGGTGACAAAAAATAAGGATGCAAAAATATCTCGCAAAGGCTCGACATAAGTTAGAGTTTGGTCGGCATATTCCACCTCCGAAATCATTAAACCCGCCACAAATGCGCCCATCTCGATCGAAAAACCCAAATATTCTGTCAGCAGCGCAATTCCTAAAGCCAAAACCACAACTCCCAGCAAAAACAGTTCCCGACTTTCTGTTTTCGCGAGGTAGCGCAGCAACTGCGGTACGATCCAAATGCCCGCGACTACAGCACCGAGAGCAAATAACCCGATCCGCAGCAGGGCCCACGCTACCGTCATGCCGATCGCTTCTACTGGCTGGTTGAGGGCCGGCAAAACTGCTAGCATTAGCCCCAAGGCTAAATCTTGAACTACTAATATTCCCAGCATGACTTGACCGTGGGAAGTACCGCCTTCATTGCGCTCCATCAAGCATTTCAGTACGACTGCTGTCGAGGAAAGCGACAGAATCGCTCCTAAAAACACGCCTTGAGCGGGCGATTCTACCCAGCCTACAGCCAAGGAAATTGCAGTAGTAAAGGCGATCGTCAGGACAATTTGCAAGCCCCCCCCGCCCAGACTAATGGCTTTAACTTTCTGGAGTTCGGCGAAAGAAAATTCCACTCCCAAGGCAAATAACAGAAAAGCAACGCCGAATTCAGCCAGGGTGTCTACCTGAATTAATTCTTTAATCAGTCCCAACCCTGCCGGCCCGACTACCATCCCTCCCAGCAGGTAGCCGAGAATTACCGGCTGTCGCAACAGCGAGGCAAATAGTCCTCCTGCTGCGGCAGCAGCGAGAACTAGAACTAAGTCAACGATCAGTCGGAAGTCTTCTTGCACAAGTTTATGAAAAAAGTATAAAGTTATATTATAGTGTCTAATGTGTTGGCGATGTTTGGTGCGTTGACTGTAGTTGGGGAGCAATGGCAAGCGCAACTATAGAACAAGGTATTTTCTGAGAGCAAAGAGTTCAAAACTTCACAAAAAGATTAACCTCTTGCAAGTCGATCGGGGTATTGGAGCTTTATTGGTGGTGCTGTTTCACCTAAACCAGATGAGCATAGAAAGATTAAATAAAGTATCTTTATTTAATCTTTTTGAAGCTGGGTGGAGCGGTGTTGATTACTTTTTTGTATTGAGCGGTTTTATCATGGTGTACGTTCACCGAACGGCGATCGGGAAACCAGACCAGTTTAAATCATTTTTAATCAAACGCACCCTAACAATTTACCCAATCAATTGGATAATTACGCTCGCAGTTTTAGTTTTTTTTCTAGTAATTCCTGGGTTTGCCAATAATAAAGATTTAAGTATATCGCACATATTTGTATCTCTCCTTCTGCTACCTCAGAATGATAAACCGATCCTAGATTTCGGCTGGACTTTGATTTATGAATTGTTTTTTTATGTACTCTTTAGTCTAGCTATCTGGTTCAAACCCAAATATTTTGTGCCGCTTCTTTCGACTTGGCTATTTGTGACGATTCTCCATTATTTAAAAGTAGTAGATTTTGGCGGGAGGCTTTTTTGCTGAATATAATATTTGGCAATATGAATCTAGAATTTGTATGGGGCTGCTAGGCTTGGTATGCTGTAATTAAATTTGGCAGTAAAATTCACAAAAACAGGTGGATTTTGTTTGTGGTAGCCAATTTAGGATATGTAGCTTTATTAATATTTTCGGCTGCGAACAACATAGAAATAGATAGAATCAGCACTGTGGGAGTGCTGGCCGCTTTGTTAATAGTAGGCTCGGCATCGATCGACCTCAAAGATGCTCCGAAAATACCTTATATTTTCACATACTTAGGAGACGCCTCCTACTATAGCAATCCTAAATGATTTGCTTGCATTATACGCGAGCAATATGCTCGCACTGCAAGGATTCAGGTCTCGCTCGATTTTGCGACTGATGCGAGGATTGCTATAGATATTTTTAACCCACTGCCCACTGATTTCAGCAACTACAAAAGTCGTGCAAAAGGTAAATTTAGGAAAATATTTCGATAGCTTCTTTGCCCCGCGTTGGTAGCACTGATAACTGTAATTGCTGGCTGCATCTTTTACTCTTTAATCGAAAAACCGCTGACAGTTTATCTGCGGAAAAATCTAGTTAAAAAAATGAGCCTTCCAAAGACACAAGCAGGCTAATTGTGTCGTGCGTCGCTGTGAAATTGTCGATCTTACTTGCAGATTGTATATGCGACGCACCCTACGGCTACTCGGCTTCATCTCCTGACAAAATTTCCTCTAAATCTCTCGCTGCGTGCAGAATTCGCACCACCTCAATAAAGTCATCAAAAGACAAATAGAAAATCACATAATTCTCAAAAACCCTAACTGACAACCTTCGCAAACCCTCCAACCGTGGATTTTGCACCGGATACAGGCGACCCATTCCCGACATTTGAGCCAACCTCGCAAATGTCTGACGTGCTGCATCAAAAAAACGCAACGCAGCATCAAGATTATTGTGAGCAATACAAGCAAAATTTTCGTCTAAATCTTGACTTGCCCTTGGTGTAATGACAATACGTTTAGTCATTGCTACTTTTCGTCAAGTTGAGACACCAAGTGAGTACGTTTTTGCTCCCACCAATCATCGGTAATGTCTACAGAATTGCCACTATCCAGACCTGCCAATAATAACGACTCAACTCGTAACGCTCTTGCTTGTTCTTGGCGAATTAGGTGCAAGATATATTCCGCTGCATTGCTGTAGCCTCCGATTGCGACTTGTTCGTTAATAAATTTTTGAATTGAATCGGGAAGAGGCAGATTGAGGGTCATATTTTTTATCCTTCCTGATGTGCGATCGACCTTGGCATATTTTAAATATTATAAATGAGGTTTGACCGATTTCCGTTTTTGTAGTTTTTGTAGGTGCGTCGCTGTGAAAATTTTGATGAAATTTACAGATTTGAGATGGCGACGCACCTGACTGACTCTCGCGGTGCGTCGCTGCGAGATTGTCGATTTGATTTGTAGATTGTTCATAGCGACGCACCCTACAAATTAGCTAGAGAAAAGAGAAAAACCCTCGCCGAGAAAACTAGGACGAGGGAGAAACCGATGCAACCGCCACGCGAAAACCCTTGAACCACCACCAGTTGACCGCCGAGGTCCAGTTGCGAACAGCACTACGGCAAAGAACCGCAGAAAAGTCCCAGGAACCGCCCCGCAGCACTCGGTCCTCGTCTGTTCCTGTTTCCCAAGAAATTCCGTCAGTCGGTGCGCCATTGTAGCGATCGTGCCAGCGATCGCTACACCACTCCATAACATTGCCGTGCATATCGTAAAGTCCAAAAGCATTCGGGGGAAAACTCCCGACATCGGTTGTTTGTCGCCTGTAAAGTCCTTTGGGGGCCTTTGCGTAGGGTTTATTTCCGTCATAGTTGACTAAATCAGGAGTAATCGTTTCACCAAAATGAAATGGGGTTGTTGTACCGGCACGACAAGCATATTCCCATTCTGCTTCACTCAGGAGGCGATATTTTTTCCCAGTTTTTTCCGAGAGTTTGCCACAGAATTCGACAGCATCTTGCCACAATACTTTGTCTACAGGACGTTTTGCACCTTTGAAAAATGATGGGTTGTCTCCCATTACTGCTTGCCACTGTGCTTGGGTGATGGGATATTTTCCTGCATAAAAAGCGGATACTGTGACTTGATGCTGCGGACTTTCCTGCTTATATCGTCTGGCTTCGTTATCGGGGCTGCCCATTATAAATATGCCACCCGGAATGTAAACCATTTCTAGTGAAATTGCGTTACCTAAATATTCAGTAAAAAAGTGAGCAAAGGACTTGGTACGGCTGTTTTCTTTTCCAGAGGAATCTACTGTGATGACATCAAATTCAAATAGGGGGAAATAATCTTGTAAATGTTGCTTTATCTTTTCCTCATCTCGATATTTCAGCAGTGAAAAAGCAGCTAATTTTACCTGCATTGACTCATCCCGCAATGCTCCCAGTATCAAATCTAACCCTGCTTCTCCATATTTGAGCGCTTCGGAGAGTGCGGCGATTCTCACTTCGACAGCAGGCGAGGCTAGGCGGCTTTTAACGCCGGCAATTCCTCCCAGTATCGCCGCATCAACAGGAGTTGAATTTTGACCCCCAAGGACGGCATCATATTCTCTTGGTTGATTTTGCTCATTTGGCATGGCATTTTGACCTGCGTATGATTAACCACTGTGGCATTTACTTAATAAATAGGTCAACTACTCAAAACTTATGCAGCTACGCTACAAATAACGCAAATAGTGCCTTGCGTTTTGGGCTTTTACAGGCTACATTTACCGACTTGGCGCAAGTCCTAACATTGCGTTACCCTTTGCAGTGAGAGCGTGCTAGAGTTAGCTACTTTGTGTAACATTAGCTAGATAAGAATTTAGGATATCGGTGATGACCAATGTAAATCAAGGCAACTGCGGGCTAAGTGCGGAAATAATAGCGGGTCGGATTTTGCGGTGGCGACGGTTGAAAATAAACAAGCTAACCGCCAGTTCGATCGGGGGAATTGTTGCTGGCATTCTAAGTTTTGCCCTGCCGGTGCAAGCTTTGCAGGTAGTTGTGACGCCGGCAAATCCTCAACTCGGAGATACGCTGTCGGTAGTAATTCAGGTAGACAGCAGCGACACTCCCACGGTGTCCGTACAGCAAAAAAACTACCCCGCGTTTCCCATCGGCAACAATCGCTTTCGGGCGCTGCTACCGACAACCCCTGCTGAGAAACCCGGTGCACGCCAAATCCAAGTGGCTGGTGACGGACAAGTGCAGAAGTTGAGCGTGCAAGTGCGCGATCGAGATTTTCCTACCCAATCCATCTGGCTACCGCCTGGGAAAGACGAGGAAGGTACAGATGCTGAATTCGATCGCGTAGACGCATTTAAAGCACTGGTGACACCCGAAAAATTTTGGGACGGCAAATTGTTGCGCCCCAACTCCGGCGAAATCACCACTATTTACGGGGTGCGCCGATACTATAATGGGGTATTTGCTCAAGACTACTACCACCGCGGCGTCGATTATGCGGGTGCTTACGGTTCCCCTGTAGTCGCACCGGCAGCAGGTCGCGTGTCTCTAGTGGGACGCGAATCCCAAGGGTTCAAAATCCACGGGAATGTCGTTGGTATCGACCACGGTCAGGGGGTAGCAAGTATTTTGATGCACCTCAGCCGGATTGATGTCAAGGAGGGCGATGTCGTGAAAGCCGGTCAAGTAATTGGTGCTCTGGGGTCAACGGGAGCTGCGACAGGCCCTCACCTGCATTGGGGACTGTACGTGCACGGGCAGTCCGTCGATCCCGTACCTTGGCGGCTTCAGGGAATTGAGTAGGAATTTTTACGGGTTTTGACGAATAAAGCCGTCAATTATGGGGTAAGTTTGTGGCTAGGGTGTTTAGATAACTGTTATGGGTTATCAGTATTGAGTTAGGATTTGTCTAAAAATTCTCAACTCAATCCTCAAAACTCGAATCTCAAGACGCTAACAATCGCGTCTTCACAAAACTCTATTAATGATGCCGTTGAGTGGGAAGCATATATGAGTATTGAAAAAATTGTTGAACAAGCTTTGCAAGACGGCTATTTAACGCCGTCTATGGAAGCTGAGGTGGGACGGATATGCAATACAGCTTCGGAATTGTCGATCGAAGAGTACATGGCTCTCGATCGTCTGATGGGAGCTCTGTTGACCGGCGAAGTGGTAGTTCTGCCGCGCAAACAGTTCATCAACGTGATGGAAGAGTTGGTGCTCAGCGATGCGATCGCCAGGGTTGCAGAAATTGAGGCGACGAGCGACCTGAGTCTGGATGTGGGAGATATTGCAGCTTATGCTTTAAATAGGCTGCCGCCTCTGTACGCTACGACCGAAGAGGGAGCTCATTTTCAAAGGGCTACAGCTAAAGAACAACTTCACGATTTGATCGCCAAAGAAGTCAACGCAGCGATCGCCCGCAACTTGGACAGGCCCGACACCCCAAACCCCACAGCTTTGGGCAAGTCTTCTGGAAACGAAGTTCTTTCACAGCTAAGCACTTGGCTCCAAGCTAACGCCATTAATTTTGAGCCGCAGCCGTAGTACCACCCCAAAAACTCTATTTTGGTTAGGTCGATCCCGCTCAATTCAAAAAGCGGGATTTTTAGTTTCTGAGCCAGCAACATTCATCTGAAGGCAGAAGCCAGAATTCAAGAACGAAAAATTAAAATTTAAGAGTTTTATTTATTTGTTACCTCAAATAAAAAATTCTCCCTTCCTTCTTTCTTCTTCCTTCTTCCTTCTTCCTTCTTCCTTCTTCCTTCTTCCTTCTTCCTTCTTTCAAACGATTAATTGTTGCTGTCAGAAGAGTCAGCCGAGATGCCGGGGGTAACTTTTGTCTCTCGCTTTTCGCGTTTTTTCCGTTCCGCTTGGATGACATCTTGAAGGACTATTCGCGCTTGGGCCATTTTTTCCAAATTGCTGCGGTACAAATCTAAATCTTTGCTAACTTTATCTTCTGGGAGGTGCAAGGCCGCACTGACTTTGGCGATCGCGTCGTTTCGCGTTTCTTGGTCTTTTACCAAGTCGGGATCAGCTTTTTCTAACAGCGAGAACAAACCGATCGCGAACAAGCGGCTGTACTTAAATTGAGGGTTGCTGGCGATCGTCCCTAAAGACGCTTGTAAATCTCCTGTATCTTCAAAGGTGGTGGAGCGATCGATCCACGAGAGTAACTCAGACCCCGACAGTCGCCCCGCCAAGCTTTCCAATCGGTAAGCGTCTTGCTTGTAGCGTTCTGGATCGTCCTCTAGGGACTTGCACAAACCGTTAAAAATCGAAACTCTGTCTGCTTCTGGGGCGTATCCGAGCATGAATCGATCGAAAGCTGTGACTACACCCAAAGCATAAATTGGGTCGTATTGAAAATCGGCATTCGCCGAAAGCAAGTGCATTTCTACCATCAACTCTTCCACCACTCGACGGTAAATTGAGTTGATCGGTCGAGTGTGAATCGTATAGAAACTTCGCTTAGTATCTGAAACAGTACGGTTATTGTTCACCTGAGTCTTATAGATAAATAATTTTGCCGCAGCGGGCGTGCCAGCGCGGCGTGAGTAAAGTCGGGGGAGTCTCTCTGCGATCGGGCTGACAAAAAGTGCCAGTTTTTTTTAAACGGTGCTGCCTCTAAGCGAGGCAAAATTTTATCGAAAATATTTTACGCGCGATCGGCAGCAACAATTAAAATGTCGCACTACGAGGGCAAAACCCCAGTATCTTTACAATCATAGCTCTTCTGGGATCGCTCATAAATCTAATCTTCTGACTTGCCCAGGCCAGGTCTCGCAACCAATATCACAATAAGTTTTTTCTGTCAAGCCATGAACCTGAAAAATCAAACAAACATGACAATTTCTCCTGAATTAAGAGCTTTAGCCCAGTACATGGCGGGCGAATTTGACAACCGGGAACAAGCGCTAGCAGACCCGGCTTGGTACGTCCACCTTCGTTTGTGGCAAAGACCCGTACCCGTTCCTCTTTTTTCCGAACCCAGCATTACTCTGTTTGCCGAACAAGCCAACATTCTGGAATTAGACAAGCCATACCGCCCTCGCATCGTGCAACTGAGGCACTCACAGATAGCGCCGGGACTTATAGAAGCTCAGTATTATATGTTCCACGACATTACAGCCGTCAAAGGAGCCGGTTGCAACCCCGACTTGCTTGGAAAGCTAACTAACGAGCAAATCCAACTCCTCCCCGGCTGCACCCTCTCGGTTGCGGTGCAAAATTTAGCCTCAAACGGCTATCGGTTTCGGGCATCTTTGCCGGAGGGCACTCGCTGCAGCTTTGCCTACGGGGGGCAAAATTACCAAGTAGACTTGGGGTTTGAAGCTGCAGGCGAGGAATTTCTCAGCTACGACAAAGGAATCAGCCCCACGACAGGCAAGGCTATCTGGGGAGCCTTAATGGGCCCTTTTAGATTTGTCAAGCGTCAGGATTTTGCTGCTGAGATATTGGTTTGAAGCAAGAAACAACAAGAAACAAGGAAGAAAGATTTGGTTATCTAGGAGAGAAGGCAAGACTTTACCTTGACATATTCTTCTACTTTAGTGTTTTGGTGAACCTCTCAACTTTTCAAGAAAGGAATAAGGCAGAAGGAAGCAGGCAAAAATTTACCTGCTTCCTGTTCTTCTGCTTGGTTTCTGGGCGCTTATGAGTCTCAAGCTTAAATTACCCGCGACACTGCAACCGATGCCAGCAGGAGTGCTCAACTTGCGCGCGGCACCCCCTCTAGAGCTTCTTCTTCCGTTTCAAAGATTTCAAACACAGAATCCATCATGGTGACTTCAAACACCAGTTTGGCTTCTGGATGAACATTGCAAATGCGGAAACTTCCCTTAACTTTATCCGCATCCCGCATACCTGCTACAAGTGAGGTCAGGCCAGAACTATCGATAAAGTTAACCTGACCAAGATTCACTACGACATGGCGGCTGAGTTTGGAAATACACTCTTGCAACTTGAGGCGGAATTGCCAAGCTGTTGTGATGTCCAACCGTCCTGTCGGTGCTAAGACGATAACTGTTGTACCGTCTTGAAGCGTGTGGGTTTTTTGATCAATATGAATCACTGACCCTTCCCTCAAATTTATTACTATCTATCGCGGTGGTTACTTTCCCAGTAGTTTAACTCAGGTCGGTGACTGCTGAGGCATCCAATTCGCCCAATCTTGCGGTTTTAAGAACTTGGAGTAGAGTTCGGCTTCTGGAGAGTTGGGTTCTGGCTCGTAGCAGTATTCCCAGCGTACCAAAGGTGGCAGGGACATCAGAATCGATTCAGTGCGTCCGTTGGTCTGCAAGCCAAAGGTCGTGCCTCGATCGTACACTAAGTTAAATTCGACATAACGGCCGCGGCGGTAAAGTTGGAAATTGCGCTCGCGATCGCCGTATTCTTTCGATCGGTGCTTTTCAATAATCGGGGTGTAAGCCGGCAAAAATGCCCTACCGCAGTCCTGTACGAAGGCGAACAGGGACTCCCAACTCCTAGGTTCCGGCACCCCGATGCTGTTGCTGCACTCAGCGGCCTTGCCTTTGACATGATGGTCGCGGTAAAGCGCGCCTTGAGCGCTTTGGTAGTCAAAAAACAGACCGCCCACGCCGCGGGTTTCTTGGCGGTGCGGGAGGTAGAAATATTCGTCGCACCAGAGTTTAAATGTCGGATAATATCCGGGATGGTGGCGATCGCAAGCTGCTTTCAGAGTTTTGTGGAAATGAGCTGCATCCTCAGCCAACGGGTAATAAGGAGTCAAATCGACACCGCCGCCAAACCACCAAATCGGCCCGGCTTCAAAATAGCGGTAATTCAAGTGAACCGTAGGCAAGTAGGGATTGCGGGGGTGCAGCACCATCGAAGTGCCAGTTGCATAGAAATCGTGACCGGCAGCTTCTGGGTGCTTGGCCAAAATCAAAGCCGGCAAACTTTCGCCCCACACTTGGGAAAAATTGACTCCCCCTTGTTCAAAAACATTGCCTTCCCGCATGACGCGAGAACGTCCGCCGCCGCCTTCAGAGCGTTCCCAAGAGTCCTCTTGAAATTTGCCTAAACCATCGAGCTGTTCGAGGGATTGACAAATTTCGTCTTGTAGGCTTTTCATAAATTTGCTGACTCTAGCTCTAGAGTCAGCCGGCGGCAAAAACGGGGAAGTGGCGGTTTTAAGTGTTGTAGAAACTGTCATCCGATTTTAGATTTTAGATTTTAGATTTTAGATTGAAGAATTGCGACCACGGATCAATTCGGGGATTGTGACCAAATTGCTTTCGGTCGTAGAAATTATTGCCGATCGCATTTGAGTTTGAGATTGACCGTGAGTCCCAAATCCAGTCGTCATGTAATTATGCCACCGCAGGTCTGCAAATGATCGCTATGAAGTTACATTAAAAAATAGCAATAAAAATATACTTAAACCTGCGATCGAAAATTCGCTAACCCAATTGCAGAGCTATGGTGGAGAACACAATGCCCAAGACACTCGATGTTAGTTCAGTCTTAGAAATCCTGCGACCCGTGCAAGACCCCGAACTTCAAAAGAGTTTGGTGGAATTGAACATGATTCGTAACATCAAAATTGACGGCGGTGTCGTCAGCTTTACTTTAGTGCTGACAACGCCTGCTTGCCCGCTGCGAGAATTTATTGTCGAAGATTGCCAAAAAGCGGTCAAACAGTTGCCAGGAGTCGAAAAAGTGGCGGTGGAGGTGACAGCCGAAACGCCGCAGCAGAAGGGAGTGGTCGATCGCCAAGGCATTGAAGGAGTGAAAAATATTATCGCAATATCCAGCGGCAAAGGCGGCGTCGGCAAAAGCACGGTGGCGGTAAACGTGGCAGTAGCGCTGGCGCAAACCGGCGCCAAGGTGGGTTTGCTGGATGCGGATATCTATGGGCCCAACGACCCGACAATGTTGGGTCTGGGGGACGCGAAAGTCATGGTTAGGGACGGAAAAAGCGGGGAAAGCCTCGAACCCGCGTTTAATTACGGCGTCAAATTGGTGTCGATGGCGTTTTTAATTGACAAAGACCAACCCGTGATTTGGCGCGGCCCGATGTTGAACGGGATCATTCGGCAATTCCTCTATCAGGTGAATTGGGGCGATTTAGACTATCTGATTGTCGATATGCCTCCGGGTACTGGAGACGCGCAGTTGACAATGGCGCAAGCGGTGCCGATGGCTGGTGTCGTGATCGTTACCACGCCGCAGACTGTGGCATTGTTGGACTCCCGCAAGGGTTTAAAGATGTTCCAGCAGTTGGGAGTGTCGGTGTTGGGAATTGTGGAAAACATGAGCTATTTTGTGCCGCCGGATATGCCAGACAAGCAATACGATATTTTCGGTTCTGGTGGCGGGGAAAAGACTGCGGCTGAGTTGGGAGTGCCGCTGTTAGGCCGCATTCCGCTGGAAATTCCGTTGCGGGAAGGTGGCGATTCTGGGGTGCCGATCGTGGTGGGGCAACCGGGTTCTGCTTCGGCGAGGGAGTTGCGGGCGATCGCGGGCCGCATTGCCGGTAAAGTTTCCGTAGCAGCCTTAGCCTAACTCACATCTTGGATTGTTAATCAGCTTTTGATGGGCGGGCGGGACGCCCAACCCCTACTCCCCACAAGAAACCTGTTTAGTTTGTGGAACAGGCATCTTGCCTGTTTAGTTTGTGGAACAGGCATCTTGCCTGTTTAGTTTGTGGAACAGGCATCTTGCCTGTTTTAGCATCAAGTCTCGATCGCCAAGAAAAGGTAAACTGTAAACAGCAAACATAACATTCAAACAATTATGATTTTTCCTGGTTCGGCAGTTCGAGTTAAAGATAAGGGTGAGATTTACTACGCCTTTCAAGGACAAGTCCAGCGAGTTAGCGACGGGAAAGTAGCGGTACTGTTTGAAGGTGGCAATTGGGACAAGCTGATCACGTTCCGGCTGTCGCAGTTGGAACTTGTCGATGCTACGGCTGGTCGCGTGAAATAGTCAGTTGGTTGTTGACAGTTGACAGTTGACAGTTGTCAGTTGTCAGTAGTTATTAGTTATTGTTTATTAGTACCCACTTACAAATAATAATAATAAATAACAACCAACCAACTGCCAACAACCAACTGCCAACAACCAACTGCCAACAACCAACTGCCAACTGACTAATATGCGTTTACCTTTACCCCAATTTGCTACAAAAGAACGCCATCCCGATCGCATTGCTGAGGTGATCGAGACGGCAACTTCGGAGTTTTTGGCTCAATGTTTGGAACCGGAAGACTTGAGTTTTCCCGTGATGCCGCCTTTTGGCAGTTGGGTGAAGGCCGAGGATGAAGAGTCGAAAAATCAAATCTACGGCGTGGTTTATTACGCTACGACTAGCCCGATCGACTCGGTGCACAGAGCTCGCGCTTTGGGTTTGTCGCTGGAAGAGTTGCGGGAAGAACAACCGCAGATTTTTGCGATGCTAAAAACCGAGTTTCGAGTGGCGATTGTGGGGTTTGAGACTGCGCCGGAAAGGTTGAACGGTCACGGCCCATCTAGGGGTAAATTTTATCAGTATTTGCCGCCGCGCCCGCCGCAAATTCACCAGGCGGTTTATCGCTGCGAACCGGATGAGGTGATTGATTTTACCGTACAATTGGATTTTTTGAGGACGCTGCTGGGAGTGACTAATGCGCCGGTGGATGCGCTGACGGCGGCAGCGATTCGGGAGATTTATCAGTTGCGGATGCGCGATCGAACTTGGTTGGTGGAAGCGGGGAGGAGTTTGAGTGTTTTGCTGAAGGATGATTACGATCGGTTGAGAGTGATTTTGAGTCAGATTCATCCGTAGGGGGAAGCTGAATAGTATGTTTGAGGCCGATCGTCAAATATTGAGGCGATCGCACCAGCCAGACTCTGGTATTTGATGAGCCTTACAATTAAATGGAGGAGGAAGAAACGATCGCATTTAATTCAAAATGCGATCGCCCGTTTGTCTGGCACAGCCGTAAAAGATGATATAATGGGAGCGAGTAACATGATTTATCAAAATCTATGTCGGCCAAGGATATCTTTCATGCCTCTGTATGTTCAGCTTTGGAAAAGGAAGGGTGGACTATTACCCACGATCCTTTGTACCTCAAAGTAGACGAAGATAAGCTTTATGTGGACTTAGGGGCTGAAAATAATTTGTTAGGAGCCGAAAAGTACGGACAGAAGATAGCAGTAGAAATTAAGTGTTTTTTAGGTCTGTCATTGATAAATCAGTTTCACGAGGCTATAGGTCAAGCCTGGAATTATAAAGTGGTTTTGGAAGAGTCAGAACCGGATAGACTTCTTTATTTGGCAATTCCCGAAGATATTTATGAAGAATTTTTTACTCGGCGTTTAGCTCGAATGTCAGTGACGCGGATGCAATTAAACTTGATTGTGTTTAATCCTGCGAGAGAGGCGATCGTTATATGGAAATAGAAAAGTATAGAGAGCTAATTCAATCAATCATTGAAAAACACTCTAGCTGCGGTTCGGACGATGGGGAGATAGAAACTGAAATTGCTTGTGACATCAAACGCGATCGCTATTTGATGTTTCATGTGGGATGGCGTGGAGAAAGACGAGTTTATGGTTGCGTTATTCACATCGATATTAAAGAGGACAAGATTTGGATTCAGCGAGATGGAACTGAAGTAGGAATTGCTAATGAGTTAATTGAAGTCGGAGTACCCAAGTCGGATATTGTTTTAGGGTACAGGTCTCCCTATATGCGTAAGTTTACGCTGGTTGGCGGCGGGCTAGGCGATCGCCCCAGCCAAACTCCGGTATTTGACGAACAATACAATTAAATTGAGAGGGAAAAAACGATCGCACTTAATGTACAAAGTTTACCGCACTTTGTGACAATCAGCAACGTTTACAGAATCGTGACTCTCTGACACAATCGGGAGCATGGGAAGAGCAGGTAAAGCCCTCAAAAAAATATTAGAGGCATACGATATCAGTCAATATCAATTGGCGGCAAAGATGGAAATCGATCGCTCAAACGTTAGCCGTATTTATGAAGTACACCCGCCTATAGTGAGCTTCCCCGTAGGGACACGGCACTGCCGTGTCCCTACACTTCACAAACCTGGAATACGCTGTATGTTGTCAGCTATTTGTTGAGTCTATCTCAAGCATAACTGGCACGGGAGACGATCGCCCGATCGCCCATATGATTACTCTTCAAGTTTTTCCTCCAAATCATCTAAATACAAACGAATAAAATCCCCTGCTGCATCGGGATTAATTTGCTGTAATCCCTTGCGAATCTCTAGAACCGCTTCAGATGCCGGATCTCTATTCTCGTTAACCCAACGGTTAATGCTCGATCGTCCAATGCCCATAATCGCTGCCAATTGATTTTGGCTGATGCCATAGGTTTCTAAAACCTGCTTCAGCGCCTTTCCTGCCTTACTCATGGCTTCTATGTTCTCAGAAGCTCGCAGCTAAGTAAAGATTGTTGACATTATTACTCTTCGAGTTTTTCCTCCAAATCATCTAAATACAAACGAATGAAATCTGCTGATGCCTGCGGATTAATTTGCGATAGTGCTTTCCGAATGTCCAACACTGCCTCTGCTACAGGATCTCTACTTTCATTGACCCACCGGTGAATGTTGGAACGTCCTACCCCCATTGTCACAGCCAAGCGATTTTGGCTGATGCCGTAAGTTTCCAGCACTTGCTTGAGTGCTTTGCCTGCTTTTCCCATGCCTCAGATTGTCTCAGAGGCCGATCGTTTCGTAAATGTTGCCTATAGGTAACATTCAGGATAGAATGATTTTGTTGCCTATAGGTAACATAAACCGCAAAAACACAAAACGCTGATGCCGAAAAACTTCCTTGCCAATCCCCCAGCAACCGATACTGCTACAGCGACAGTACCTGTAGCCCATCCTCCGCAACCCGATCGAGAACCCGTCAAAATCCTGCTGATAGGTTCTCCCAAAGCGGTGAGGAGCATCATTAACATCCTTTACTGTTTGGGTTTTGCCTCTGTCAGCGAGTGGAGCCCGCTGCAACGAGCCCAAAAGCCGGGTGAAGTTATGAGCATTCTCATGCGTTACCTGCGACTGTAGGGGTGATATAACATTCTTGGCAGGCGTGAATTACCGCCAACAGCTTGTACAGTCTATTCAGACTTTAAGAGGTGTTGGCGTTAGAACTAGAGCGCGATCGCTCGTTGTTCAATAGACATCTCCCATAATTATTGTGGAACAGGCATCTTGCCTGTTCAAAGCTTGCAATTCTGGCGATGTCTAATATGCGTTTCGGGCGATCGCGCATTAATTTGCAATAATTTACTTAAAGCGAGAGAAATCATATGTGGGTAGAGATAACAGGGCTGAATCAAGTTCCCGAATGGGATATTTTGAAGGTGAAAGTTGAGGGGATTTCACTGATTTTAAATCGTCAAGGCATGAATGTCACTTGTTACCGCAATGCTTGCAGTCATTTGGAATATCCAATCGACATGGGTAAGGTAAGCAGGGGTATCATTACCTGTCCGTTCCATAAGTATCAGTACAAATTAGATAGCGGTAAATGTTTGAATGCACCAGCCGATGCCCTGGAATCTTATCCGGTAAAGATTGAGGGCGATCGCGTTTTTGTGGAGATAGATGAGTGATGATTCACGGATCAAATCCCCACTAGGGATGGAAAAACTAGAGATTGAAACAAAAAAGACTATGAAAAAATTAGGTTTGCGTTTTTCTGTGATGATGATGGTTAGCTTGGGAACAGTGACGATCGCGAGAAGTCAGCAAACACCACCACCGAGCAATAGCTATACTCAAACCGTGAAGCGGGAAGTCTTAGCGAGTGGTTATCCCAGTGAGGCAGAAGGTCGAATTTTAGAATTAGTACGTTATACCATTCCTGCTGGGGCAAAACTGCCACCTCATATTCATCCAGGGATGCAAATTGAAAAAGTTGAATTGGGGACGCTCACCTATAATGTTGTCAAGGGAACCGCGAAAATTAAACGCGCCAATGGTAAAGAAGAAACCCTAGACGCGGGCCAAACTACTCGTCTGACGGTGGGAGATTCTTTAGTTGAGCCAGGGGGCATGGTGCATTACGGTCAAAATGAAACAGAGGATCTGGTGATTCTGATTTCCGCTTCTCTGTTGGATTCTCAGAAACCGAAAGCAATTTTGATCGAGCCTTAATCGACTTTACTGGTGCTTGGTGGTGGCGGCTTAAAGTTTTGAATGGGCATCGGGGGTTCATCTGGTTTCCGAGTAATTAACCACAATCAGATTCGATCGAGGGTGCGGACTGAAATGCAAACGATCGAACCGTTTTTGTTATGGTAATCGACCGGATATGATATCAGATATTCTCACGGCGGGTGCAGGTTTTCTTGCAGAAGTCGGTTTACTCGTTAACAGGCAGAGCCTGGTAATGCAGATTCGGAGGCTCTGCTTGGTTAATCGTTGACTCCTTCCCAAGCAAATCGCCTGGGAAGGAGTTAATTATAGCGGTTCTCAAGTAAATGAGGTACGTAGTTGGGCTTTAGCCCTCTTCTTTAGTCGTTATATAAGTTGTCAGTCATACCTCCTCGACCTGAGAAGAGCTATAAATTTCAACCATCGGACTTTTCAACCTATCAATTTCGCGCGCCGCTGATGGAGGAAAATCACCAAAAGCCCGATCGCACCTACCGCCAAAAGCAGCCATTCTTCCGGTTCAGGAACCCCCGAAACATTCAGAGGATTGTTCGGCTTAGTTAACTCCTCCTTACCCGATTCTACCTCTCTGTCAAATCGATCGCTCTTAGCTTCCGCTGCTTTTAGCTGCTCCCTTTGCGCGTCATTAACTAACACAATCATCGAAGAATAAGGCGTCACCACTTTAAAGGTTTTAGCCAGCGAGTGCATCGCATCCAACTGACTCAATTGATTTGAACTTTTCTGCTTGCTAAGTGCAGTTATCAATTGCCGCGCCGCTATCGGTTTAAAGCTTTCATTTCCGGCATCTTTTGGCTCTGCAACTGCCGCCGATTTGGCGGTTTTTTTCGACTGCGGGGTTTTGGCATAACTCCAAGCATAGCCATCAACAACACTAACTGTAGATTTGCCCGAAGCTGCTGTCGTTGCCACTCGCTGCATCGCCTCTTTCATGTCCGTAGCAACTCCGCCCCCGCTATCTTGAATTGCCTTTAAAGTTGAGTCGTCGTAGCCCGGGGGCAAACCTCCCAAATGCACTGTCCACAGCGGTGCAGAGATGGAAACTTTAGGTTTGCGATCGTCCGACAATTCGTAACTGTGGCGATCGCTGACCAAAAATACAGTATCGTAAATTTTATCGCCCCGCAACTGTGCAAACTGTTGCAGCATATCTTTGAGCTGGATCGTACCGTAAAACGTCACCTTTGCCGCATCGAAATTGCGTACATCTTGCACCAACTTAGGCGGCATTCCCGCAGCGCTGGCGACATACAAATCAACAGCATTTTTGCCTGCTGTATTAGCTTTCAACCACTCAAAAGTATCTTTTACTTCCTTACTTTCCGCCGCCATGCTGCGGGAAGTATCCAGAATAACTGCAAATTTCTTGCCTTGCGGTAGCGAGTAATTTGCATCAGCCAGCGGCTTAGCATAAATGATATTTCCTCCCGGTAGAACCGCCTGCTGCGCTGTTAGAGGTTGCTGTGCGGCTGCGGGCAAAAAGGGTGGCAGCCAAGTTTCTCTTGCTTCTTTCCCGCTGTATTTCACTTCTTTTCCGGCGATCGTGCGGCGCGTATTTTGGTTCCAAAAAATGTTGCGTTTCTCAGCCAAAACAGGCATAGCCCAACCCTGTGGCTGGCGCATGACTTTGTAAGTAAGCCACAGGTGCATTTCCGTGGGCCCTTCAGTTTGAGTGAATTCTCGTTTTACCGGAATTGGAAAAGCCCGCAAGCGGTATTGTTTGGGGCCAATTTGTTCTAGCAAAGCCGGATCGACTCTTTCTGCTACCTGTTCGTTGTAGACTTGCTGGGCGGCACCGCGAGGCGATACAGTAAATGCAAAACGCTTTTTCAAATCCCCAGTATCTCCCAGCCAAATTCCTGTGACTGCTGCGCTTTCCGGCAACGAAAAGTAGTAGAATACTTCTTGCAAGTTTGTTGTTTGATTATTGTAAACTTCGTAGAGTTGAACGTCTGCCCAATCGCCGTTTTCTTTGACTGTCACTTCTTGCGATCGCAACCAGACTTTTTCCTGATTGACATTCAGCAAACCGGCTTTTGCTTCTTCGCGGTTTGATGTTGACTGTACCGCGTGTTTTACTGCTTCTGTGTCGCCTTTTTGCAGTTCCGTATCGAAGAATTCGCCGTAGAGTTTTTCTGCTTTTTTAACATCTGCACTAGAACCTTGATACAAAAACGGCGACATTAAAAAATTATAGCTGTTCTGCACAGTTTGAGCCGCTTGGTCAGGCAAATTCAAAGTATTTGTGTAAATCTCATAAATGTGGTTGTTTTCTCCCACAGTGCTGAGGTAGCGGTAAGGGGACAAATAAGCGTTAACTAAGCCCGATCGAATCATATCAGACTTGGCTAATAAAGTTTGGCGGCTGCTATCATTTGCGGGCGGAGTCGCCAGCATTTTCAGTGCTGCAACTTGCGGCTGTTGCTGCAAAGCGGAGAAAATAGCCAGCCAAGCTGCTATGACTCCCAAACTTCCGATTAGCGCTTTATTTTTCCCGTATTGTGCAGCAAAACTCTGCCATATTTTCCGCCCGGAATGAATGTAGAGAAAGCCGTACAGCGAAGGCATGACAACGAATAAGCTACAGGTTAAACCAAACAATATAAAGGATAGCGGTATCCAAATTAAAGCCGATGCCCACGCCCCGTATTTAAAAATCTCCAGAAATGGTGATACCCATGTAAATTTGAAAAATTCAATGACTAAAGTGAAAAATCCCGCAACTGTAAATAATCCTACTGGTAGAGCGTAAAACATCAGCAATGTTGCCGCCCAAATACCAACTACTAGCATTAAACTGTGGCAACCTAATTGCAACCATGCACTTTGCTTTTCTCCAATTAAGCTTATAAAACGATGCTGTTTGTTATGGGAAGTTTGGGAATCTGAAATGTTTTGAACATTTTCTATTTTCCCTAGATATCCGTACAGCATTTCCACTAAAAATGCTGCAATGCACAAAGCAAGAGTAGCGATGATTTGAGAACTAGCAGGATTCAGCTCTCGCAGCAGAAATAACCTGAGTAAACAGAGCAAAAATAAGGGGGTTTCTACTCCGTAAAACAATCGCATTAGCTGCAATGGTTGCTTCCTAAAAGTCCTGAATCCGATTGCGGTAGATATTGTCGGTATTGCTATCAGTGCTGTTAGGGTTAAGAAAAATTCAAGGGGAATAATTCCGTCTATTGTGGCTTGAATTAAGGGAATTCCTACATAGGGCAAAATTCCGAGATAAACGATTGATAAAAATGTCAGGTTCCACAGCCAAAATATTGACTGAAAAATTATATTAAAGACCAGTTTTAATCTTTTCATTTTTGCCTCTTGTTAAGCTATAATTTACGGCATTGTGTACAGTATTAGCGAAGTTTTGTATTTCAGAACTTGCGGGGTTTACAGAACTGTCAAATAGAATGGAAACTAGCACCCAAGTATGATTTTTATGGGTGATGTCGCTGCCGATGCGCGACAAGAAGTTATCGGTAGTTTGTTTCGCAGATTGCAGCCAGTATGCAGCGGATAGTTGGTTGTCTTTGAGAGAAAGCCAGCGCGCCGTTACGGCAGGAGTTAGCTGTTTTTTTTCTATTCGATTGACGGGAATCCCGCTGGCTATAAAACATAGCTCCGGTGCGTGATAAGTCTGCCAAGAGGTGCTGGCTACTGTGAGCATGGAACCGCGCAAGTTGCCTGAGACAAATCGATTTTTTTCTGTTTGCGTGCCTGGGTAATTGCCAAAGAATTTTTGTTCGCTGGCATTCAGCGGGATTGATTCGGATACAATTTGTTCGGGAAATTTCAGGGGGGCGATCGCTAATTTTTCGCTTTCTAGATGATACAATTGAGAAATTGCCCCCAAAACAACCACCGCAGCAATTAGTCCGGGTTTTGCCAGAGGCTGATTTTTGAGTATTTCTAAATCCCGTTGCGAGTTAAAATCAATTCCTTTTGTTTCTTGAAATTTCGGAACTTTTTGCAGCATCAACCAACTTAAGAAGCAAGCGCAGATTAAACCCACAATTCCCAGGGGTACGTGCAGAATTTCTGCATAAGTTGGCTGTTGGAAAACTTGGGCAACCAGCACTAGCACGGCAACCCGCAAAGCGTTAGCAGACACTAACATTAAGAAATTAGCAGCGCATACTGCCAGCCATTTTAAACTCAATTGGCGGCCTTCTAACCAGGTAGCAGTTAGCAAAAATAGCGTGCCCACTAAGAGTGTTTTAATGCCGCTGCAAGGCACGTCAACGTGAGCGATGCCGTTTTCCAAAACGATGATATCGTAAGAAGAAATAGCCCCAACGTGCAGCATTGAGAGCAATTGTTCTACTACCTGAGCAGTCAGCACTCGCGCCGGCAAGCCTAATCCGTTATTCAACTGAGTGTTGAATGGTAAAATACAAGCCAGCAAGCCCGCAACTGGCAAGTTTTTTCGCCAAAAATTCGGCTCCACCAATAAGCCGCACAGCCCGTAAGTTCCGAGGATAAATAGCAGGACAGTAATTTGTTTGATATCAATTATGCACTGAAGGGCGATCGAGCAAATACCTGCACCCAACATCAACAGCAGTGGATATCGCCTCAAAACGAAATTGGGCGAAAATCCAGGCGGGCGATCCTCTTCGAGGGCTGCGCTAACGGAGCTCCCAGTCGATCGCACTACTAATGCTACAATCAGAAAAGCAATTACTATCTTGTACAGTGTGGGTATCTCAACAAGCGAGGATAACAGCCACTTAACTGCCGAGATATTGGCCCAAAACCAAGCAATCGCTAACAAAAAAGGAGCCAGCCAAACCAAATTAAACCCTGAATTGGGACTGACAGCATCTGGAAGGTCAGAATTGGGAATATTGGTGCGCTGCATGATACCGCTTGACATTCACGTTGGTGACATCTTAGCTCAGCAAAATTGGTAATGCCTAGACCGATTATTTAAGTTTTGTCAAGCTTCGATTTTCTCTACAGAAAAGCTAGCGTTATAATAATTAATTTTATCGGAGGTAAAAATGAGCGAAAAAAGCCCAGGATACAAAATTGTTAGCGATAACCGACAAGCGCGCCATCTCTATGAAATTATAGAGACATATCAGGTTGGCATCGAGTTGAAGGGAACCGAAGTCAAATCAATTCGGGAAGGAAAAGCCAATTTGCGGGACGGATATGGCTTAGTTCGGAATGGCGAACTGTGGCTGATCAACGTTCACATTTCGCCTTGGAGAAGTGCTAGCAACTATTTTAATCACGAACCCCGCCGCACCCGTAAATTGCTGATGCACAAGCAGGAAATTCGCAAATTAATCGGCAAAGTCGAAGAAAAAGGTTTGACTTTAGTGCCGTTAAAAATGTATTTGAAAGGCGGCTGGGTAAAACTGGATATCGGTTTGGGTAAAGGGAAAAAACTGTACGACAAACGCGAAGATTTGAAAAAACGCGAAGACAAGCGGGATATGGAAAGAGCAATGAAGCAATTTTAGTCATCAGTCATCAGTCATCAGTCATCAGTCATCAGTCATCAGTCATTAGTCATCTCCGACAAATAAACTAAAACCTTTGCTACTCGAAGGTTAAAAGTTAATTTATTGAGATGTTTATTAGTCAGGAGTCATTAGTGATTGGTGATTGCTCATTAATGATTGGCTATTTTAAATTGAGTTCGGTTCATTACTCATCATAATTTTTTTCAAAATCCTCAAAGGAGGATTTTGAGGACTTCCATCATCACTACAAACTTAATTAGAGTTATTTCACCGGAGTCCATCTTACAGCAGATTCTATGTTGATGAACTAAACCCCAGCTCGTTCGATCCCCGTAGAGAAACGGCCCAGGGTAAGCCCCTACACTTGATAAACGTGGAATACGCTGTATCTCCTCATAGAGTCGCATACTGTCGATCGCCCGCTCGTAGACTAAGTATTATTACTTATTCGATCGACAACAGTCCTGCCTTCTTCAGGCTTTCGGCTTCCGGCTTCCTTCTTTCTGAAAAGATCCGGATCGCTTGTGGAGTCTCATGAATGATTAACCTATGCTCGAATACATCTAGGTAGTGGCAGCATTACCCAAGCATTCGGCTGTGGACTTGCAAACTCTTATAAGAAATGAACTCAAGCCTGAGTCATTTCATAAGATTATGATGCCATTAGGGTCGCAATTAAATCTGGCAAACAAAATATCGCGCAACTTTCTATTTCAAATATGCTAAAAACGACACCATTAGCTAACCTTTTCAAGGTCATGAAAGAGCCAGCAAAAAAGCATCACCCCTCGTCGAAGTGGGGGGCCTTACTCCTGATGCTAACAGTAGGCTTTGGCGGCTGGCAACTTGGGTTGCCGGAACTGGCATCATTTTTTAATAATATGGCGTTTGAAAACTACAAAGCCAATCGATTGGGTGATACTCAACAAGCATATGAGTTAGCACTCTCGGTAGATCCAAAAAGCCGAACAGCTCTTTACAATTTGGGGTGGCTTTGCGAAGAGGTGCAAGATTTACAATGCGCCCGAGGAAAATATCTGCAAGCTGCCAAACTCGGTTTGCCTGCTGCTTACAGCAATCTCGCTCGATTATATATAGTTGAGCAAAAAAACTTTGCTGCTGCCGTTCACTTGCTGTGGCAAGGTTTGAAATTAGCTGAGGACGATCAAGTCAAATATTCTTTACTCAAAAATTTAGGATGGGCTCGCCTGGAACAGGGTCGATATTCAGAGGCATTGCAACATCTGGATGCAGCGATTAAACTTGATAGTGAAAGACCAGCAACTTACTGCTTAAAAGCGCAAGTCCTAGAAAAGATGAAAAAGACGAAGGAAGCGCTACCGCAGTGGAAAATTTGTCTAAAGTATGCGGATTCTCAAGAATTCGATGAGGATATATGGATAGGAATGGCACGTCAACGATTAAACGAGGAAAAAACAAATAAATGAAACGCACAGTTTTGTTTTCATCAACCATACTGGCGATTATAACGGTACTGGAGCTAAGTCAAGTCTCAAAAGCACTGCCAACTCCTGCGACTGTTAAAATTACAGTTAATGAATCAGTCGAAACGCCGTTCGACTTCAATCAATCGACGTGGCGGCGGTGCAGAGATAGAGATGGTGGAAAGTATCCGTGCCCAAGATTCGTCATGCCTTCGGATAGCGCAGAATAAGAGTTATTTTCAATAAATTTTGTAGAGTGTACCCTGAGCACTTTACAGCAACAGGTATGTAGTATGTAGTAGTATGCAGGGTGCGCAGCGCGCACCTGATAGGATTTGAGATTTGAGATTAAATAATTGAAGAATTGGAAACAACTTAATGACTATAATGGTTTGCAGCTTGCATCAAGCTGCATTCTTTTTTTGAATTGGTATAACTATTAATAATTGCTGTGTCCGCTGTTGCTGGAATCCGCACCGGGCGGGGAGAAAACCCCGCCAGCAATTCTATCTACTCGCCCTCCGTCAAAACTGAATCTGGCTGCTGCTGCGAGTTGCTGTAAAAACTAGCAATAATCGCCACCATCAACCACCAAAGCATATTAACTTCCGGCCGGTACCAAACTGTATCGACAAAACCGTGAGCCATCATGCCGACTAAAGTTGCGATCGCCCCAATCAACCAAAACCCCTGAGTCGATTTAAGATTTGGGATTTTAGATTTTGGCTCTTGGGATTCTTCCTCTAAACGAGATAGGTTAAATTGTGAATCCCGCAGACTTTTTATTTGCACCAAACCCTGATTGACGGTGACAGTCATCAGCCACAGGAAACACATTAAACCGATAAAACCGGTTTCTACAGCAATTTCCAGCAGCACAGAATAAGCGCTCAAAGCAGTGAATTTCGGCTTCATATAAAGCGGATAAACTTTATTAAAAGCAGTATTCCCAGGGCCTATTCCGAGAATTGGTCGATCGCGAATCATGTCAATGACCGCCGTCCAAACATTAATCCGAAAATTGTTGCTGCTGTCACCTCTGCCGATAAACATACTCGAAACTCGATCGCGCAGCGGCTCCACTAAAGCCACTCCCAAAATTAAGGCCCCAGCCAAACCTCCTAACCCTAACGGCAAGGCCCAAGTTCGCCAGAACCGAGGCATCAAAGGGCTGTACCAGTACCACAGCAGCACTAAAAATACCACAAGCAGAGCCACAAAACCGATCCAAGCACCCCGGCTGTCCGTGTAGCGCAAACACGCGCAATTCACCACCAGCATCGTCAGCGCTAAAAATTTTGTTCCCCATCCTTTCCACACAAAAAGTGCGGCGGCGCTCAATGCAATGGCCGGCAGCAAATAGGAACCCAGCAAGTTTGGATTGCCCAAAAAGCTGTAAACTCGCGTGACATCGGCTTGAGTAGAAGTCGGATCGTTCCAAGTAGCTAATGGTGGCACTTTGTCAATCCACTGCCGCACGCCGTAGAAACTGACAACTAGAGCGACGTTCAAAAATACGGCAATTAACCACGATCGCCAACGGGGCGATCGCAATATCCGAGCCATCAGCGCAAAAAACAGCAAATATAGCGTTAGCTTGCTCCAACCCGTAAAAGCGGCGGCTTTCACCGGCGACATCGCGGTTGCGACGGTGGCAATACCCCAGTACAGCAGAACCAGCAAGTGAATGGGCGTCAAGGCGATCGCGCGATCGTCCGAAACAGTCAGCAGCACCCAAAATGCAGCGCCAGCAGCCATTAACACTCCCACCAAGGCATTGTTCACAAACGGCCCCAAACCAAACGTCAAGGCCAGCAAAACAAAACCCAGGGGTTCTGCCCACTGCATCAGCCAGCTACTCTGCCGCCAACTTCGCAAAGAGCCGATCGCCAAATTTAATAAATAACTTCCACTTTGCCACTGAGAGAGCGGCAAATTTGCCAGAGTTAACTGTTGCCAAACTGAATTCATTTCAATTTTAGATTTGTACTTAGTAATCGGGCATTGGGCATCGGGCATTGGGCATTGGGAAAAAGGTAATTGGGAAAAAGGTAATTGTTATTTCTAACAACTGCCAACTGCCAACTGCCAACTGCCAACTGCCAACTGCCAACTGCCAACTGCCAACTGCCAACTGCCAACTGCCAACAGTCAACTAACTTCATCCTTCCAACAATTCCGTAGCATTGGTGCAGGGAAGCCAGAGCGCGTAGCGATATCCAGATTCCGGGGCACCTTGAATCGAGAGTTGACCGCCTTGAATTTCCACCAATTGGCAGCAAAGCAGCAGCCCCAAGCGTTCCCTGGCCCCGTAACCAGCTAAGACCGGTGCGGTATCTTCGGCATTCTCGGCCACCAAAGACGCCAATTCAGAAAACGCCAGCGTTAATCGCTGCGAACCCTGTGTCGGAAGTTGCGGTTCGACTTCGAGGGAGTCGGTTTCGGAGCTAGATGGCGAAACGCTACCCGATCCGACCTTCAACAAGTAGTCGGTGTAGAGTTTAGCATGGGGCAAACTTTCTCCCAACCAAGGATGAAAAACCCAAACTCCGATGTTGATACCGTCTTCTTTCCGAGAAACGTGGACTCGAATCACGCTGCCTGCCCCTGCTGATTGAATAATGCTAAAAATTAAGTGGTGCAGCATTTGCTGAACCTTATCTTTATCGACCAACCAGATGCGCGGCCCGGGCCCCATCGACAAGTTGATTTCTTGCTCTTGTCTAGAGGCAGCCGGCGACAGGATTGTCACAACCTGCTGGCACAAAGTTTCTATATCAACTGCTGTTCGCCTCAAGGTGAAAGCCGAATCATCTAGTTCTGCGAGTTCCAAAATTTCTTCAACGAGCGATCGCAAAGACCGGCTGCTGTCTTGGATCACGTCGATATATTCTTTTTGTTTGCTGGTTAAGGGGCCGTAAATTTCTTGGTTCAACACGCTTGCCATGCCGATCACCGAAGTGAGCGGGGTGAGCAATTCCTGTGCTAAATAATTCAGCAGTTTTACCTTAATTGAGTTAGTAGACAAATCGATCGGTTTGTTAGTCATCTGTAATTTTTATTGGTTCATTGTCGAGCGAGCGTTGGCCGTTCATTAGACCTATTCCAAAAGTCTATAACAATCAGTTTACACCTCACAAAAGAAAAAGGTAGTGAATAAAAATATATAATCCTTCTTTCCTCGAACCTTTTCCTTCTTCCCTTGAACTTCTTCGCGATCTGACTAATTAAGATTTAATCATTTTTTCTAAAGCTGATTGCAAGTCTTGAGTGAGTTCGGCAACTGCTAACCTGCGACTGGTTTGATATCCCTCCCAGCGATCGCCCACTGATATCGGTTCGCCCACGGTCATTTGTACTTGCTGTTTGCCCAAATTCGGTCGGCCGAAAGGATTTCCCCCTTTGATGCGAGCCAGTACGTCCCACAGCAGTAAAGTTGTTTCTGCCAAACGTTCTGCTGTCAACTTTTCTTCCACGTACCTCCCCGTGACGGACACGAAACTTTCTACAAGTCTCATGTGCCACATCCGAAGACTTGCTTCTTCAGCGAGGCGATCGGCTAATCCTCTTTCTAAGAGAGAAAGTGCTGCAATATTTTTGATATCTTCTCGATAAATATAGTCCCAGCCTGCTTGTTCCAGACGGCGGCAGCGGTCTATTAAACTGCCTTTGGGCTTTAAGTTAAAATATTCTTCGGCTACTTGCAAAGCCACGTCTAACAGTGCTTTCAGTCGAGCGATCATTACTTCATTGCCCGAATCGCTTGCCGTTTTTTCTGGTAGCGATAATGATGTTAAAATAGATGTTTGTGGCGGTAATGTTTTATGATAAAAACGGCTGTAAAACTCTTCCATCACTGCTAGCAAATGACCGCCCAGTCGGATAAGGCGCAGATATTGGAATTTGTGATTAGGGTTTTCGGAATCGGGATTGGCGGTCTCTAAGTTGGCGATCTCGGTGCGATCTAAGGGTGGTAGTCCGCAATCAATTTCTAATTGAGTTAAAAGTTTTTCTAGGGGTTGCCAAGGTGGGTTGACATAGCGGTATTGAATGCCGATCGGCACAATTAAAACTTTTTCAGTGCGTCCAGCTTTTAGCAAATCTTCAACGCACCAGAAGCCCATTTGAGCAATTCCCGGTTCGAGGGGGCTAACTATTTCATTGTGACCGTTGGTGGCGCCTTCTGGGGCGGCGGCGATCGGGAATTGGCTGTTGGCAAATAAATTGCGGGCCGATCGCAATCCGGCGCGATCGATTTTACCGCGAACGATCGGAGTTCCGCCGAGGTTGGAATACAGCCAGCCTACGCCCGCACCAGCCCACAGGGGAATGCCGCGATCGTAAATAAAGTGCGAATGTACGGGGAATTGCAGGGGAATGCCTTTTTGCCGCGCAGCTTGCGGAACCAGTTTCCAAACCAATTGTCCCAAACAGTAGGGATCGTTTGAGTTGGGGTGGCGGAAGGCTAGCAAGAAGCGAACTTTCTGATTTTGAAATTGGTGGAATAGTTCGGCGAGGGTTTCGACGTTTTCGGCTTGAATGTGGCTGATACTCGTCCGAAATCGCAGCCACCAGGGGAGTATTTGCTTACAACCTTGCATCACTAGCGGGTTGTAGGCTGGGGGTATGAATTCCAGCGGCGGCTGAACTTGGCTAATTGAATTGGGCATTTTGCGATTTTAAATTTTAGATTTTAGATTACTAGGCTGCGGTAAAAACTTCCAATTGTTACAATGCTGAAGTTTTTTTTGATTAACCGCAGAGGACACAGAGGAGACAGAGGAAGAGAGGAGATAGCAAAACGTGTCAATTTAACGTCAAAAGTATTACCTGTCTTGGATCGAATATTATGTCCAGTCGATCGACCACAATATTGTGGTCGGGGAGGGTTTACGGGATTTCTGGCTGATATTACAGATCGGGGGTGAACCCGGCCACACAAGAATTACCAAAATAATTTGGTTTAAAGCCCCGTCCTTGTAGGACGGCTTTCTGTGCTATACTTACGCTAACACGACAGGCGTAACTATGTTGGTATTTGAGGCAAAACTTGAGGGAACGCAGCAGCAGTACGAGAGGCTAGACGAAGCCATCCGCACTGCTCGCTTTGTTCGCAATAGTTGTCTCAGATACTGGCTCGACAACTTGGGAATCGGCAAGTACGAGTTAAGTGCCTACTGCGCTGTCCTAGCCAAAGAATTTCCCTGGGCCGCTAAACTCAACTCGCAAGCGCGTCAGGCTTCTGCTGAAAGAGCTTGGTCTGCAATTGCGCGGTTCTACGACAACTGCAAAAAAAGCAAACCAGGGAAAAAAGGCTTTCCGCGCTTTAAGAAACATCAGACCCACGGCTCTGTTGAATATAAAACAACAGGTTATAAATTGTCGTTCGATCGACTTACTATCACTTTCACTGATGGTTTTGAAGCCGGAAGCTTTAAGCTGTGGGGAACTCGCGACCTACACTTCTATCAATTAAAGCAGATTAAGCGAGTCCGCGTAGTTCGTAGGGCTGACGGTTACTATGTGCAGTTTTTGATAGACCAAGAGAGGTTAGAAAAGAGAACACCAACTGGTAAAACACTAGGTTTGGATGTTGGCTTGACGCACTTTTACACCGATTCAGATGGTCAAACAGTTGAGAACCCGCGTCATCTCAGGAAGTCCCATAAAGCACTCAAACGACTGAACCACCGTTTTTCGAGAACAAAAAAAGGCTCTAAAAACAGAGCCAAAGCGAGAAACCGATTAAGCAGAAAACACCTCAAAGTAAGTAGACAGCGTAAAGATTTTGCCGTGAAATTGGCAAGATGCGTAATCCAGTCTAGCGACTTGGTAGCCTACGAGGATTTGCAGGTGCGAAATTTGGTCAAAAATAGAAAGTTAGCCAAGTCTATTTCTGACGCTGCATGGTCTAATTTCCGGCAATGGTTGGAATATTTTGGCAAAGTGTTTGGAGTGGTAACAGTCGCTGTGCCTCCGCACTACACTTCGCAAAATTGTTCTAACTGTGGAGAAGTTGTTAAAAAGTCTTTGAGTCAAAGAACGCACCGCTGTCAGCACTGCGGTGTTGTACTAGACCGTGACTGGAATGCAGCAATCAACATACTGGAGTTAGGACTTCGTACCGTGGGGCACACGGAAACGTTAAACGCCTCTGGAGACATCGACCGCTGCATTGGTGAGGTAACTCCTCAATGTAAGTCGAGTCGTGGAAAGAGGAAGCCTAAACAGTGATGTTTAGAATCCCCGACCGTTTACGGCGGGGAGGATGTCAAGATTATTTTACAGGACTAGATATGAACCCATCATCTTTTTTACCCCCTGTCCTTGACAAGGGGAATGCGAGGGGGTCAATCGATTTTAGATTTTAGATTTTAGATTTTAGATTTTAGTCGGATACAGGTTTTTTATTTCTGGACGGATGAATCCGGGGGCTTGTATCCTGGATGCTTGATTGTCGGAAACTCGACTAAAAACGATATTTATCCTCAGTTTCAGCCTTCAACACAGATTTTTGCAATCCAAAATCTAAAATCTAAAATCTAAAATCCTATTGTGCGGCTTCAAAGATCATTTCCTGGAAGTTAATAACATCCGATCGCGGATCGCAGTGGGTGACTTTGACTTCTAGCCGATCGCCTATTTCGACCGATCGACCAAATCGCATTGCCAATTCTAAACCCAACTCTTCCAATAAAATCAATCCGAGATTGCTGTCTTCCCTCAGCCAGCGCAGCATTAAAGCTTCCCAAACTTCATCGGGGTTGCGCCGCAAATATTCCAATCCCCAATAGCGGTTAGTTTGGCGTTCTACGGTAGAGGCTTCTTTAACTGCGGTGCCGAGACACATCACTATGTCCTGTATTTCTTCAGCCGCAAAAGGTAGGGGTTCGCCCCGCAGGTGGGCTTTGATTTGGAAGTGAGTCAGCAAGTCGGTATAGCGGCGGATCGGGGAAGTAACTTGAGTGTATGATTCCAAACCCAAGCCGGCGTGGCGTCCGGGGGTCAAACCCATTTCGCTGCGCGGCATACAGCGGCGCACGGCGCAAGCGCGGGCGGGGCCTGCGGGCACGGCCAGCAGTTCTTCTTCTGGGGGGAGTTCGGGCTGTGGCTGATAGCGGTAGGGTATGGGCAGGCTGTGAGCTTGACCGTAGCGGGCGGCTAGTTCGCCAGCTAAAATCATCATTTCGGCTACTAGCATCCGGGCTGTGGAGTCGTCGATGACGTGGATTTTGATGTCGTCGCCGTTGACTTTGATGACGGATTCTGGCATGAAAATGCTGATTGCCCCTTGGGCTTCCCGCCATTTTTGCCGCAGTTTTGCCGCAGAGGCGATCGCGCCTATTTCCGGTTCTGCTTCGATTCCCAACTCCAGCATTTCGTCTACGTCATCGTAAGTCAAGCGGTAGGTGGGTTTTATGGTGCTGATGTGGATGCTGTAATCTTGAGCCGCGCCGATTTCGTCTAAGGTGACGCTGAAGCTGAGCGCGCTGCACTCTTTGCCTTGAATTAAACTCATCGGCCCGGTTGCCAAAGCTGGGGGAAACATGGGAATCATTCCCGTGGGCAGGTAAACGGTAGTGGTGCGCTTTCTGGCTTCGAGGTCGAGTTCGTCTCCGGGGGATAGCAGGCGGGTGGGATCGGCGATGTGTATCCACAGGCGCTGCTGGCCGTTTTCGAGAAATTCTAAGCTGAGGCCGTCGTCGATTTCGGTGGTGCTTTCGTCGTCGATCGTGTAAACCTTGAGGTGAGTTAAATCGAGACGATTTGTGTCCGAGTCGGTGGGAGGATTTTCTAGGCAGCGTTGGGCCACTTCTAATACCTTTGCGGAGAATTGTAGGGGAATTTGGCTGCGCCGCAAAAACAGGTTTTCGTGGGTACTCCACAGGCCGAGATCGACTAGGAGCCCAAAGGCTGCTTCGGGGTTTTCGGAGCGTTCTAAGCTGGCTAAAGTTTCTAAAGCCGGAGTGCGGTGCGTTGCTTCTTCTCCGAGGGTGGCAAAGCGTTCTAGGGCGTCGAGGCGAGTTCGATCGCTGTTTTCCCAACCTACATTTTTTCCTGCCAGCCGCTGTTTGACTCGATCCCAAAATCCTTGGGATTCTTGGTGTCGCTGCTGTTCTACTTCTTGCTGGTGTTTGATTTCGGCTACTTGGGCGGCCGATCGCGGTTCGTAGCGATCGCCCTTTTGTTTGAAATACAGTTTGTCTGTTGATAGCAAACAGTAAGCAGCGTAACACTGGGCCGGACTGCGATCGGAAAATAGCAGCATTGCCAGGGATTCGGGATCTGCTGTTTCTCCGTCGCCGACTAGGAGTTCCCAAGCTACTTCCAAACTCGACGGATCTGAGTAGGCTTCTACTTCTTTGAGAAATTTGGGAATGTCGGAGGCTTTGTAAGTTTCTCCGACTACTTCGTAGCTGATTTGTTTGGGCGGTATGCTGTGCGGTTGACCGTTTTCGTCTACCAGCACCCAGTTTTTCTTGCCGTCGGGGCGATCGGCAACTGCCAGACGGCGGTCGCCGTGCACTCTAAATTCTACTAACGTTCCCTTCTCCACTTGCCAGCTTTATATTTGAGATTTTGGATTTTTACAGTTGCCAGTTATCGAGTTTCGAGCTTGCGATTTTAGATTTTGGATGTTGGCAATTTTTCTGGTCAATTGTGAAAGTTAAAATCTAAAAAGTTATTTTTTTTCTTCCTTGTTTTTTAACTTTGTGACTTGTGATTAAGACTTGCGCCGCAGCGACTCTCAACCCGATTTCGCAATTATCTTGCTGCCTTTTTAATGACAGAAAGACGCTATTTTCGCGCAAGTCTTATCCCAGTCCAAAATCTCAAATCCAAAATCCAAAATCCTGTTAACCTTCTTGGTTTACGAAGGGCATCAAAGCTACAATTCTTGCTCTTTTGATGCTTCTGGTCAGGTCTCGCTGCTGTTTTGCCGTCAAACCGGTAATCCGGCGGGGCAAGATTTTACCGCGTTCTGTGACGTATTTTTTGAGCAAATCGACATCTTTGTAGTCGATCGGGTCTCCTGGTTTGATTGGCGAAACGCGCCGGCGAAAGTAAGTCATGGTTTGTTGTTTGTTGTTTGTTGACTGTTGACTGTTGACTGTTGACTGTTAGTTTTTAGCCGTTAGTTGCTAGCCGTCAGTAAAGCATTTGTTAGTTATCTGCTTTTTGTGGGTGAGTCGATTTTAGATTTTAGGTTTTAGATTGACTCCACAAATGAATCTGGGAGCTTGAACCTTCGTCTAAAATTTTGCGCTCTCCACTCAGGATTGTCGGGGGTTTTTACCCGTTTTTGGGCGGGTTCAATATCAATTGCCAACAACTGATGACTGATGACTAATGACTAATGACTAATCACTACTTGATCTCTTTGTGGGCAGTGTGCTTGTTGCAGTGGGGACAGAACTTTTTGAGTTCCAGTCGCGCCGTCGTATTGCGGCGGTTCTTGGTGGTGGTGTACCGAGACACGCCTTTTGAGCGTTTGCTCGCGTTTGTTCGGCACTCAGTACACTCTAGAGTAATTATGATGCGGACGCCTTTAGCCATAATTCTAAATAAATTTCGACTAATTTAAACACAATTTATTATCTTCTCACATTGCTCTGCACTTGGTCAAGCAATCTTCTAACTTTGATGTCGAGGGAGTAGCCGCGGCGGGTTCCGACGACGATCGTCCCGCCGAGTCGATCGTGGAAAGCTTGGGGAAACCTTTCGGCGGAGGTGAGGGCAACGCTACAGTCGATCGCCAGGGGCAGCATCAGCAGCAAGACGGCGGCGTTGGTAGATGTGAGCCCAGCTATACCTGCGAAGGCTAAGGCAGCGCAAAAGCCCAGCAATGCCTCGCGCTTGCAGAGTTCTTGCACTCCGGGAGTCCGTTGGAATCTGGTATCGGCAATTTTCATGTCCAAGGCCCAGCGCCCGAGACTTTGACCTTGGTTTTTCCTGACGATGGCTACGCGCAGGATCAGCCACAGCAGGACAAAAAATATGGTTTGGACGATGGGATTACTGCCCAGAAGCAAACTGGGCAGCCAAACTGCGATTCCGTCGATGCAGAGGGCCGCGGCGCGGCGGCCGACGGATACTTTGGGAAGGAGAGGAACTAGGTCGGAACTCATAGGCAAAAAGGTCGATCGCCACTAGCTACTTTTTCATCTTAAGCTGTGGATTAATCGATCGGCATCAATCACCGTAAATCAACGTCAAAGCCAACCGCTAATTATTCAAGCAGAAAATGGATTTTCGCCGATTCCTAACTGCTTTTTCGAGTTTTCCACCTGTTCCCAGAGTGTTTGGATTTGAGTAAAAGCCTGTTCCACAGAGATTTTACCGTTAGATGTCAAGGAACTGATGTAGCCCACCCGCTGAGAAAACTCTTGTAAATTCGCATTAAATACCAAATTCTCTGGCTTGACTTCACCGTAATAGCGATTTTGAGGATATAAAAAATTTGAATTTGCTACCATTGATTTAACCTCGCATGAAAAAAAATTTCTGAACTTATCTAGCTCATTGTAAACCGCGCTTTCCTTTTAAAGTTGTGCTGTAAGTAGCAAAAAGTATGTGATATTTTGCGAACTTTTTTGTGATTGGAATTACACGCAGAGATGATGGCTATAAAAACATAAGTAATTTCACGTGTAGAACTTACGCAGGCGGGGTCAATCGATTTTAGATTTTAGATTTTAGATTTTAGATTTTAGATTTTAGATTTTAGATTTTAGATTTTAGATTTTAGATTTTA
>NZ_JAUBRJ010000168.1:0-1793 GCF_036701805.1 Microcoleus sp. N3A4 | reverse complement strand
AGGCTATTTCTGCCCATTCTTGTGACTTGGCTCGGCCTGAGCTCATTCCCTTCTTTCAGACCTGAATCCTTACGTTTAAGAGAACGCTCTTTTTCTAATTTCTGGGCTAATTGAAGACTGTTATATGTACGTGGTTCTTTTTTGAGGCATTCTGCTAAAAACTCTATGTCTTCTTCTTTCCACTTCGGTTTTCCTCCTCGACCTGGTAATTCCCAAAGCCCTTCTATACCTAGATGCGACCATTTATGTAAAACCTCTCTCACAGTTTGCGGAGTCCAATTAAAATGAGCCGCTATGTTTTCAACCTACGGGCCATCCATGTGCATTTAATCTAATTACTTCTGCTCGATCTTTGACTTTTTGTGGTACATCCGCAGTTCTAAGTTCTAATAGGGCTTTGTCTTGTTTTTGAGTGATAAATATCCTTAATCTAGCGCCCATATATTGAGTTACCTCAGTAGATGTATTCTCTGTTTACTTATTTTAACATAGTTCGTTTTTTTCGCGCAGACCTACTTAAACGGTGTATAACATAAATATAAAAACCCAGTGTGTAGCTGCTGCACAAGTAAGTTAAGCCATGAAACTATGACGCTAGAAGAAGCAATATTTTTTTTGGACAATCTGGTATACGAACAAACGGAAAAACACCTAAGTCGATTGCAACAGTCGATAATTAGAGGCGTTGTAGGGGGTTTGACGTACCAAGAAATTCAGCAAAACGATCCGATCGCCCGCGGGTACACAGTGGGCTACCTAGGCCGCTATGTCGGCTACAACTTGTGGAAAGACCTCACCAAGGTACTGAAGCAAGCAGGAATTATTGAACAAGAAGAAAAAGTAGTCGGAGCAAATCTTTGGGACTGCATCATGAGAGCTGTACAAAAAGGCAAACAACCAGCTAATTCTGTCGATCCGATGTTGCAAAAGCTGCTGCGGATGCGTTACCGAATCACGGAACATTTGGTGAGCACGGAGTACAGCGATACGTATCTTGCTGAAGATGAAAACTTGCCCGATCGCCCTTTCTGCCTAGCCAAGCGCCTGAAAAGCCAGTCGGAAAGAACCAGCGAGTTATTCGATCGAGAAACGCGGGTTTTATATCGATTGGGCCAACACGATCGGATACCGGAATTGTTAGCTCGCTTTGAAGAAGATGGATATTTTTATTTAGTCTATCAATTCATCGAAGGGCAACCACTGTATCAAGAACTAATCGAAGGTCAACCTTGGGAAGAACATCAGGTTATCGCTTTGTTGAAAGATATCTTGGAAGTGCTTGTTTTTGTTCACAAACAAGATGTAATTCACCGCGACGTTCACCCTCAAAACTTAATCAGGCGGACATCAGATGGCAAGATTGTATTAATTGATTTTGGGGCGGTTAAAGAAATTAACAGCTCGCAAAACAGCACCGGTCAAACGCGATCGCGCGGCGGTACTCAGCAAGACTACATTCCCCCCGAACAAGCCATCGGTTCGCCGAAATTTTGCAGCGACATCTATGCTGTCGGGATTATCGGGATTCAAGCCTTGACAGGAATGCGCCCGAAACAACTCAGAGTTGATAATTTAGGCAATCTCATCTGGCAGAAAAATGCCACTGTCACTCTGGAGTTTGCTCGCGTTTTAGACCAGATGGTGCTGTACGCTTTCCCCCAGCGTTACCCCTCAGCAACCGAAGCTTTGGAAGCACTTCAAAACTTGGGAGTCAGCAGTCATTAGTCATTAGTCATTAGTCATTAGTCATTAGTCATTAGTCATTAGTCATTAGTCATTAGTCATTAGTCATT